>CAYXCB010000046.1:0-2726 GCA_964463635.1 uncultured Candidatus Saccharibacteria bacterium | reverse complement strand
TAACGGCCTTTTGCCTGCTGAATTACGACTTTGATCGTGACAGGGCCAGGTTTGATGTCACGAGTTAGCTGGATGTCGGAAAAATCCTCATATTTGCGCGGCAAATAATCAATCAGTCCGCCAACAGTTTTAATACCCAGGGCATTTAGTTTGGCGCCAAGCTCAGGCCCCACACCTTTGACATCAGCAATATCACTCGACAAAGTCATTAATAACAGTATACGTGAGTTAGCTCAGGCTTTGCGGATCAGGAAGAATGTACTGGGGCCAAAATAGGCCTTGGCGAGAGCAGGCTGCATCACATTCTCTATGGCTACCATCAGGCCTCGGGGCATGATTTTTTTCAGACCAGGGCTGCGCAGGTTAGAGACTGACAAGGTTTTCTCTACCTTCAGTCCGGCATGAGCCAGTTGTTTAATAACTGTTCTGGGATTGTGGTTTACGAATGGAATTTCGTCTTCCCGTTTGTTTTGCTCGGAACGTATATCAACTGGTTCCTTGGGCAGTTTCTGACCCTTTAACAGATGTTTAAGCCGATTTCTGGCGTGCGCGTAATTAGCCACTTCTAGAATTAAGTAGCCGTCTTTTGATAAAACTCTAGCCAGTTCCTTGAACTCAGTCGAAGGATCGGGCAAGTGGTGCATGACACGGATCATCGTAATCAGGTCAAGTTCGCCGTCATTGAACTTCAAATTGTCAGCTTGGGTTAAGACTTGGTTAATTTCTGAGTGGTCTTTCAAATAATCCTTAGCAATATCAAGCTGCTGCTGCGATGGCTCGGCTAAGGTGACTTCGTCAGCATATTTTTCCAGGAATACGCATAGCCGCCCGTAGCCGCCGCCAATATCAGCTGCGTGTTTAAAATGTTTCCCGTTTAAAAGTCGGGTTATTGCCAGCCGTTCAGCTACGTCTTCATAATCGCGGCCATCCCAATAATGCAGGTAATTATGACTCGGGTCATTATACTGATTTGCTATTTTTTTGGTGTTTTTGGACATAACGAAAATTTAGTATAGCACTCTTACGGTTATTTCAATTTTATGATGACTGTATTGTGCAGCGACTTCCCGCGCCTAAGTTTCAAAAGGCCGTCAACAAAGTCTGAATTCTCAAATTTCTCTTTTGTAGTTTGTTGATCATTTATGTATACGCCACCGCTGCTCAAGAGCTGGCGGGCTTCGGTTTTAGAGCTTGCCAGTTCTGATTCGACTAACGCATCCGCAATGCTGCTTCCGATTCCTGCTTCCATATCGGGAGCGGCTGAAGGGCTAGGAGACACTGACAAGGTCGCCGCATGGGCTTCAGCCGTATTTGCTGCTTCTTCACCGTGCACAAGCTTTGTAACTTCCCTTGCTAATCTTTTCTGGGCTAAGCGTCCGGCGCGATTTTGATTAAACTCCGCCATGACTTGATTAATTTCCTCTTTAGTCAAAAGAGTGTAAATTTTCAAATAATCCTCTACGGCTTCGTCGCCTAAGTTCACCCAAAACTGATAGAAGTCATTAGGAGCAGTCATCTTTTCATCAAGCCAAATTGCGCCCGTTTCGCTTTTACCAAACTTAGTACCTGTTGCCTTGTCAACGACCAGAGGAGCAGACCACACGTGCGCCTCTTTACCTGCAACCCTGCGAATTAGGTCAACGCCGGCGATACTATTCCCCCACTGGTCCGATCCGCAGACTTGGAGAGTTACGCCCATTTTGCGGTTCATGTGCAAGAAGTCATAGGCCTGAATTAGTACATAGCTAAATTCTGCATAGCTGATGCCTGGACCATCCTCTGACAAACGCTTCTGTACAAAATCTCGACCCAGCATTTGTCTCATGGGTACGTTTTTGCCTGTATCCCGAAGAAATTCAAGATAGCTGATGTCCTTAAACCAGTCATAATTATCGACTAGTACGAATTCCTGGCCATCAAAAATACTCTTATATTGCTGCTCGATGCCTTTTTTATTCGCTTGGATCTCCTCTAATGGTTTAAGATCGCGTTCTTTGCCTTTTCCATCTGGATCACCAATCATACCGGTCGCACCGCCAACCAGAAGTACTGCCTTATGGCCATGTTCAATGAAATGTCTGACCATCATCGCAGTTGCGAGATTGCCAATAGTCATAGAAGGGGCACTGGGATCAACGCCCCAATAAAACGTAATTGGGTCGCCATCAACTGCATCAATAGATTTGTATGTGGTCTGGTTTACAAAACCCCGCCACTGGAGTTCTTCAGATAATGTCATGTGAAATAGTATATCCGAAACAGCTTTACTGTACACAGTAATCTATGTGTTAAACCGCTTGCCATAGAGATTTTTTGCTATAATGGACACAAGCTAATACTAGCTTATTGTAAGGAGTCACCAGAATTTCATGATTGGTAAAAATAAGCTGAAGAGTGGCCGTCCCGGTGGGCGCAAGTCGCGTAATACTTTCGTAACCAAAAGCGGACAATCGATAAAAATCAACCGCAGCCTAATCGACCGGGTCAAAGCCCGCAAGGATGACTTTTCGCGCGGCAAGGCCTTGCGGATGGCTGGTATGCCTAAGGGCCAAGTCCAGAGATTCTTATATCGTTTGCAGCCTAAACGCTTGTATCACTACTGGTTTAGCCGCGAGGGCGGCATCATGGCGCTCAAGATCGCTGGCATTGGTATTGCTACCGGCTTCTTACTACTAGTAGGCTTGTTCGCTTATTTCCGAAAAGACCTGCCGAACCTGCGCGACATC
>CAYXCB010000045.1:0-3261 GCA_964463635.1 uncultured Candidatus Saccharibacteria bacterium | reverse complement strand
GGACAAGAAACCAGTCAAAGGCAACATTGATGCTGATATGGTGCTGTGGGCCATGAAAGAACTACCGCATTATTCTAAAGCCATAATCGTATCTGGCGATGGCGACTTTTATAGCCTTGTTGAATATTTAGAGCAGCAAAATAAACTGCTCAAAATCCTAACGCCGAGTGGACACTACTCACGGTTATTTAATGCTTACGAACAATACATCGAACGGCTCGATCAATACCGCCGTGAACTGTCTTACAAGACCTTCAGACGGTCCACCAGAAAACCTCTAGACAAACAGCAATAACCGGCGCATAATCCAAATATTAACGGAGGAAGAATCAATGGACGTCGAAGTAAATATGCTAGGGGTTCTGTTAGCTGCGGTCTCAAGTATGGTCGTCGGCTCGATCTGGTACGCCAAAGGCGTATTTGGTGCTAAATGGATGAAAATGGTCGGCATGACCGACGAAAAAGCAAAACAAGGCGCAGTGAAGGCTATGAGCCTGACATTTGTGGCCTCGCTGGTTACAGCTTACGTTTTGGCGCATGTGGCCTATTTGTCTAACCAATACTTTGGTAATGATTTCATGCAAGACGCAGTTACAACAGCTTTCTGGCTATGGCTTGGGTTTACAGCCGCTCGAATGCTGACACACGACTTGTTTGAAGGCCGCCAAACCAAACTTACGGTCATGAACCTGGGCAATGAACTTGTGACTCTATTAGTCATGGGTGCAGTGCTCGGCTGGGTCGGCCTTTAACCTTAAAACCAAACATTTAACAAAAAGGGTTAAAATGAGCAACTTGTTTGCCGAAAGATTATTCGACATTTCGCAGATAGAGAGTCAAGCCAATACGATCAACGCTGTACTCGATAATTATGGCCTTGAAGCCATCGATGTTTACACCGATCTACTTGATAAGATGACGCTGCTTACACGTAATACATTGGGTACCATAGCTTGCGGCGTGGACGCTTTTTATGGCGTAGGTTGTTTTGCAGAGGACGAGGGTCAGGGAGACATACTCGATGGAGAAATTGTGCCTTTTGTCGGGAGGTTTGACAGGGCGGCCATTGTTTTAGGAACTTTAGGAAAAAGTTCAGTGCAGCATGCTGGCTTTGAAGTTTCAGAAGTGTTAGCGCCGTCGCTTGTTTTCACGCCTATTGACCCTAGAGATCTGCCAGATAGTTACTACGAGAGATATCATGGGGCATCTGGTGCACTTTATGGCAGACTGGCAGTACCGCTGTTTGGTATGCCAGTAATGATAGAGCCGTTAGATCTCATCCAAGCCGCTTAAAAGTGAGGCATCTAGCTTCGATTTCCTGGTAAAAAGTTACAATAGGCGTATGAAAACTCAGGAAATAGAACTTAATAACGGTGTTTATATCCCTAAAATTGGTTTTGGCACGTGGCAGATTGTTCTAAACGGCAAGGCCGAAACCGCCGTGAAGCGGGCGCTTGATTCTGGCTACCGTCTCATCGACACGGCCAGGATTTATGGCAATGAAAAAGGAGTTGGCAAGGCTATCAATGGCTCGACTATTCCTAGAGATGAAATTTTTGTGACGACTAAACTCTGGAACTCCAGTCAGGGCTACGAATCAGCCCTAAAGGCTTTTGACGATTCGCTAAAGCGTCTCAACCTGGATTACATCGATCTATATCTGCTTCATTGGCCGGTTACCGGCAAACGATTAGAGAGTTGGCGAGCCCTGGAAGAGATTTATGGGCTAGGCAAGGCCAAGTCGATTGGTGTATCTAACTTCACGCTTAAACACCTGGAAGAATTATTAAAAAACTCCAATGTCACGCCAGTCGTAAACCAGATTGAATTCCACCCGTTTTTATACGAAGAGCAGAAGGATCTGCTGCGCCACTGCGCTGAGCATGGTATTGTCGTCGAGGCTTACAGCCCGCTTGCGCACGGTGGCAGCGTCATGCAGGATGAGCTGTTGCAAAAGATTGGCGAAAAGCATGGCAAAACATCAGCTCAAGTCGTGCTGCGATGGTGCGTCCAGCACGGTACAATTCCAATTCCCAAATCCACCAGTGAAGACCACATACACGAAAACATCCACATTTTCGACTTTGAGCTGGATAATAAAGATATGATCGCGATCGACGGATTATCCAGAGGGCTAAGGACCTGCTGGGATCCCAACAAAATGCTCTAGTTCCTTGCAGGAACCGGGCTTTCCACCTTTTGGACCGCCAAAAGGTGGGCAAAAACTCCCAGGCAATTACAGTTCTTTATGACTTCATTGTTAAAAGACACAATGCTCCAGGGAACTCACTCATATCTTTATATTAATTCCTCAAAGAAGAGATATGAGCTTAAACATCCCTTCCGCAGAAATTGTGCCTTTAACATTCACTCATCAGGAACTTCCAGAGCCTGGAATAAGACCATGGCCTAAAGTATTGTTTCTTTTCGCTTATGCTTGATTAATAGTCCAAATTATGTTAATATACTTTCATGACATCTGGCGATATTCTCATTAACGAGCCACAGGTTTATCAATCTCATGACGATAGCCTGCAACCCTATCTGGAAAATCCAGATTATATTCGATGGGAAGAACTTGAACCAAATATTAAACTTGCAACAGCCAAGCTGTCAGTTTATCTAAGCAAAGAACTTGGTGTTGACGAATCTGGTCTTGGACATGAACTTGAGCAAAGGGTCGAAAATCTTAAGATTTTCTATACCGATGCGATTCCTGCCGTTGATGAATATAAAGCCATGGTAATTAATGGAAAATTTGATGGACTTGCTCAAGTGGCTCTGCTTACTACCGAAGGTAAGAATGGCCGTAAGGTTGTGGATGACTTCACTCATGAACTCATTCATGCCTGCATGCATCAAGCGCGACAGATTATTACAGAAAACCCTCAAGATCTAGAAAATGTAAAAGGCGGTATTCATACCGCGGAGATAAATCCCGCAGAACCAAAAGACAGTAATGATAGGCATATAAATCATGGAGTATGGCTAAATGAAGCACTGGTAGAAGTTGTTAGGCATAATGCTTTTGGTTCGCTTACCTGGAGAATTACATATGACACAGAAGTAGCAATTTTGATGACACTTGAGAGCATGATTCCCGGTTTATACAAAAGCACGCTTGAGGCAGCTTTTCTGGGTACGAGTAAGGGAGTAGCTTTGGGTAAAATTGAGGAAAGATTCGGGCCATTTTGGGTAGAACAAGTCCAGCAACAGATTACACAGCTAAATAGCAATGAGGGGATCTATCAAAAGACCATC
>CAYXCB010000044.1:0-3296 GCA_964463635.1 uncultured Candidatus Saccharibacteria bacterium | reverse complement strand
TAACCGGCCGCAATTTTCCAAGGAGGCTCCTTGGAAATACAGATATAGCTACTGACATGACAAAGATCAAGCACCACTTCGATAATAAGTATTTGGCAAACAAGGGTATAGACTTTTGAGTTCAGGGGAGAGCAGCCGGAGTAAGCGGCTTTGCCGCTTCGCCGCGCGATGAGAGGGGATGTTCCCCTCTCATAGTTCGTCACTTCGATGACAAGTTCCTAGCCAACAAAGGCATCGATTTCTAGACATAAGCAAGATTTCCTGCACATTAAATGTGAAAAATATCTCATAATTGCATGCGCATGAATGATGGTAGAGAGTTTGAACCAGAGGCTTTAGAGCCAGACCCTTCCCGCATCCATCCTGAAATCATCGACCTTACTATACAATTACCCGAGACCGCTGAACCTAGAGGCCTTAAAGCGATAGAAGCTGCAGCAGGCGGCCAGCCTCAAGAATTGGCTGCTGGAACGGCTTTGGCGCTGGCACTCCTGCTGGACCAAACACCCGAAGCCATGGCAACGGGTAGAGATGTAACTATTTTAGAAGTACGTTCCCAGGAACTCCTTATCGACCTGCTGGAGACGCTGGCCGGAACCGAAAAAGCCGCCGGCTATGCAGTATTAATGAACTATCTCTGCGACCGAATGGGTACATCAAACCAGAAAATGTCGGAGTTAATGATCAACATTGCCGAGCAAATAAAAAATTACTTCAATAAATACAAAGAACGGACGTATGACCAGAGGGTCAACGCCTATTTAGAAATTAAGTTAAGTCTAGAAATTTTATCCAAGCACTCCAAAGAATACCTAGATGATTTTATGTATCAAACACCGATGATTCATGAAGGCGGCGCTGCAAATCTGTGCTTTGAGAGCAACCTGTATCGAGACCTCTGCCTAAATTACGGTATCGCCGCTACAGATGACACTGAAGAAGGGGGCAGTTCAAAGACAGGCTTAAGTGTTCACACGGCACACCGATTAGCAAAAGAAAGAGAGCACCTGCTAACCAAGGAACTTGAACTCGCCTGACGCAATAGCTTCGAACCCCGTGATAAAGTAAAAAGGTGCAAACGCTTTATCTAATGCTAGGTTACCCGGGCTCGGGCAAGACCACTACCTCTAAGGCTATCCATAAACTAACTGGTGCCGTACACCTATGGGCCGACCACGAACGGCGCAGGAAATTTCAAAATCCGACTCATTCACACCAAGAAAACCTGGAACTTTATGCCGACCTTAACCAGAAAACAGATGAACTGCTGGCCGAAGGCAAGAGCGTTATATTTGATACCAATTTCAATTTCTACAAAGACCGCCAGCATCTGCGCGAAATCGCGGCCAAGTACAGCGCCGATACGAAGCTGATTTGGGTCCGGACTCCTCGTGAACTCTCTAAGGAACGGGCGACCGAGAAGTCTCACGGCCAGGAAACGCGTATCCTAGGAAACATGTCAGCCCAGGACTTTGACCGTATGAGCGGCAACCTTCAAGCGCCGCGCGATGACGAGCCCTACATAGAAATTGACGGCACCAAGGCCACACAAGAAAACGTAGCCCAACAGCTAAATTTATGACCAAAAAACAGAAGAAAAAACTGATTAGCCTGTTAATTGCCCTAGTCATTTCAGGGCTCAGCCTTGTAATAAATAAACAACAGCCAACGGAAGTCCTGGGCTCAGTTGCGCCAGGTTATTATCGTGTTATACGATTTGATGACGGCGACACAATTACGATTGATATGAATGGTAAATCCGAGAAGATCCGCTTCGTCGGTGTCGATACGCCGGAAACCCAAGACCCACGCAAGCCAGTCCAATGCTTTGGCCATGCAGCTTCGGAATTCACCAAAAACTTGGTTGGCAATAATCCAGTTCGACTCGAGTCGGACGAGCTAAGCAGCAACCGCGACCGCTACAATCGTTTGCTCCGCTATGTTTACTTACCAGACGGCCAACTGGTCCAAGCCGAAATTATCCGGGAAGGCTATGGATTTGCCTATTTGAGTTTTCCGTTTACTAAATCAGAAGAGTTTAGAGCTCTGGCCACGCAGGCAAGGATAGAGAACAAGGGACTCTGGAACAGTTGCACGCCCGCAACCAACGAATACGGCGGCTTCACCAGCAATCCTGAATGATTATCTCAAATTAGCATCATTAGACGTCCGATCGGACATAAAATAATGGTCGTATGCTTTTTTGATTCTTTCCAGTATTTGCTCGATCGGACCAATTCCGGAAAGTTTGGCAGTTCTAAAGTTCCCGATTACACGTCCGATCGGACATTTAATCGGGAACTTTTTGTGAACACAAAGAGTTATTTTTTGAAGAGGAGGTAGGTGAACGAGAGGGCGTATAGGATTACCGCGCCGAGCCAGCCGAAGACCCAAGTCCAGCGGCCGTGGTGCTTCAGCGTCCGCGGCCACCACATTAGGTTGTGCCATAGATCATCACGGTCCTCGAACACCCTGCGCATTTTGACACCGACTTTCAGGCTGTCGTGATAGGTAATCGGGTAGCCAGCACGGTGCCAGTGTATAGCTAAATCTAAATCTTCGTGTACATCCAGGTCACGGCAGACTTGTTTTTTAACCTTATCCCAGAGTTTGCGAGGAATAGCCGTATTTGAGCCGAATAATATGTAATGGCCCAAGAGCAGGCGGTTCACGCGAAATGCAATCTGGCCTTGCCACCAGCCAGCTAGATGTCCTAGGCGGATGTTATAGAAATAAGCGCCGCCACTTAACCCATGGTTGGCGTGTAATGGATCAGCAAAGAACTCTTTGACTTGCTCGACCCAATGCTCGGATAAAACAGTGTCGGCGTCTATCCTGCCGATAATATCACCCTTTGCAGCATTAAAGCCGCTGTCGCGGGCATGGACTACACCTTGTTTCGGCTCAGCAATCAACCGCACAAACGGATAGGATTTAGCAATTTTAGCTGTTGAGTCAACTGAGTTGTTGTCGACGACTATTACTTCATCCGGCATTACTGATTGCCCGGCAATAGAATCCAGGCAGGCACGGAGGTGGTTTTCTTCGTTGTAAGCTGGTATAACTATGCTAATGGTTAAGCCGAGAGATTTTTTGGATGTCACTTCATAAGCCTAACAAAAATAATGACCATCACAAGCGGAGCCTAGTAGCCAAACTGCCGGGGGTTCGGCACATTTTGGCTTGGAGCCGCAAAAACTTTTGGCACCGTGCGTTGGCACTGCTGCTGGCTTTTTTGATCTTAAACGTCAGTATTATGTATGGAATTGCCCAGAGCTATATCTATAAACACCGGA
>CAYXCB010000043.1:0-4099 GCA_964463635.1 uncultured Candidatus Saccharibacteria bacterium | reverse complement strand
CATGCCCCATTACCCCAGTGTCGGCGTCTGTGGCCACTGTATACCAGTCGACCCCTATTATCTGATTGAGTACGCCCGCGGCTATGGCTTTGAGCACGAGTTATTATCCTTGGCCCGTTCCATCAATAATAGTATGCCGGAGTTCACAGTCGATCAGTTGGTCGACGGCTTGAACGAACAAGGCCTGAATCTTAAAGGCACCAAAATTACCCTCCTGGGGCTGTCCTATAAGGCCAACGTGGCCGACGATCGGGAAAGCCCGTCTTATAAAGTCCTGCGCATCCTGAAAGATAAAGGTGCCCAGGTTACGACTTATGACCCTTATCTGCCCGATAAATCAACCGCCAAGAGCTTAGACGAGGCCTTAGCCGGGGCTACCGCCATTATATTGGCCACCAACCATAAGGAATTTTTGGACATTGACTTTGGCGCTCTAACAGATTTAAAAGTCTTGGTTGATGGTAAGAATTGTCTAGATCGAACTAAGCTGAAGACCGCTTCGTTTGTTTACAAGGGCATCGGCACTTAAAGCTAATGAGCTCTTAGCTCTTAAGCTTAGTTGACAAACTTGACATATTTATGATAATATATGTCTACTAATCGCTTTAAAAATAAACGTAAAAGATTTAAAATAAAGGCCCTAATGATCATTAACCGCTCGAGATCTCGCAAAAAACTGGCTATAGTGGCCGCTGCTGCCTTATTGCTTGGCGTCGGGACGCTAGTTTTTACCGAGCTGACAGACAGAACATACCTATTTCATAACAGAATTGCCACCCCAGGCGTTATACCTAGTACGGCAGTGCCCTCTGAGAAACCAGTCGAAACCGAGACAAAAGACGCCCCTGCCCCTAGCGATAACGAGTCAACAGTTACAAACGGACCAAAAGAAGGTGACGCCAGCTCTGAAGCCCAGCCGTCCGGCTCGCCGCCAATCACACCCTTTGGAAATTTCGTGAGCAACCACTCCCCAAATTTAGACGGTAATCCGGCACCAAGCTCAGTTGACTCAGTCTGCAATACGACTCCAGGAACAACCTGTATGATTGAATTCACTAATCAAAACGGTGTTGTCAAAAGTCTGCAACCGCAAAAAACAGATAGCAATGGCGCGACATACTGGAACTGGGATGTCGATAAAGCCGGATTTACGGTCGGCACCTGGAAAATTAAAGTCACAGCTACTTTAAACGGCCAGACCAGCACCGCTGAGGATATAAATCTCGAGGTTGGTCCATAATGAAACGGATCGCGGTTTTGATATTGATACCTTTGTTCGTCGCCACAACGATCATTGGCATATTTCCGGGCCGCGTGGAGGCTGCATTTAACCGCCATCGCCTGGTCGATGATGTGGTGTTCAATAAATCAAACTCTATGAGTATTGAGCAAATTGATGCATTTCTAAACGACCGAGGTAGTTGTATAAGCACCGGCAGCGGATTTAGTGCCCGTGATCCGATTGGTTATTCCCCTTCTGGCGGATTCCAGTACGGCGGCAATGTTAGCGCCGGCACGATAATCGCGCATTCGGCCCAAGTTTACGACCTCAACCCGCAAGTATTGATTGTTACTTTACAAAAAGAGCAGAGTTTAATTACCAGCACCAGCTGCAATACAAACACTATCGCCAAGGCCATGGGCTATGGCTGTCCCGATAGTTATACTTCAAATGACTATAGTGGCTTAAATCTCTACACTAGAAATGGAACGACTTATACATCAGTTGAGGGTATATGCGTAAACGCCGCTCCGAAAGCCGGTTTTACGCAGCAGGTTATACGTGCCGCTTGGTTGCTAAAGTTCAGTCAGCAACGGTCGCTTGGCCGTGTAGACTGGGCTATCATAGAAGGCAATTGGGACAACTCTGATGATTTGGACTCTTGTTACTCAGGCTACATGACACAAGGTACGTTTCGACGCGGGCCAAATTACTGCGGTCCCGAAACCTTTTATGACGGCTGGACTACAATTGACGGTACGGCCACACATATGGACACCGGAGCTACAGCGTCATTATACAGATACACGCCTCATTTCAATGGCAATCAAAACTTCGTATCACTTTTTGAAAGCTGGTTTGGTAATCCCCAAATCGATACCAACCAAGACACCCCGCTAGTCGGTGACTGGGATGGTGACGGGACTGATACTACTGGAGTCAGGCGGGATAATATGTATTATCTAGACAATGATAATGATGGAGATGTGGATTGGGAATATGGCTTTGGGCTGTCGACTGACCAACACCTGATTGGTGACTGGGATGGTGATGGGAGTGATGAAATTGGCCTAAAACGTGGTGAGCGTTATTACTTTAGCACTGACTTCAATGGTACGTCGGAAATCTACCAAGGTTTTGGCAACCCGACCGACAAAGCATTGGTAGGTGACTGGGATGGCGACGGTAGTGACAGCATCGGCCTCAAGCGTGGTAGCATCTACTATCTCGATAACAACTACGACGGCCAGGCCGAAATTTATCAGGGGTTTGGTAATCCCACAGATCAAGCCTTCGTGGGCGACTGGGATGATGATGATCGTGACGAAATCGGCTTGAAACGGGGTGAGTGGTACTACATTAGTTTTGACTATGACGGCCAGGCCGAAAAGATATTTGGCTATGGTAGTGCTGAGCACAAAGTAATAGTTGGCGACTGGGACGGCAATGGCAGTGATGACATGGGACTAAAGCGCGGAGAGTTCTATTACCTGGATACCGACCTAAACGGTGATACTGAAATTTACACTGGTATTGGCGTGAGCACCGACAGAACGGTCATCGGCGATTGGAACGATGATGATATAGAGTCTATTGGCATTAAACGAGCTAGCCAGTACTTCTTGGATAATAACTTTGACGGCGCTGCCGAAACCGTCTTCACCTATAAATATTAGAGTTGAGGATTAGCTCTTAGCTGATTTTGATAGTACAAAAAGAGATGCGGCAGTTGTTACTATGCCGGTTACTACCATTGCAAGCAGAAACACGAGGACAGTCTCAGGAAACCCATTACTCCTCATCGCTATATCCAGCTTTTCGACAATGTTATTCGTTGCCCCGACTGCTGGTACGAATGTTTCGGTGTTATCCAGTTTGGCGAGAGTTATTATTGATGTAGTTGCCATTGCGGCAACTGCCAGGCTTACTAATTGGCCTCTGGTTCGCTTTATCTCGAGTAGGCCGTACGAGAAGAATAGGCTAAAAACTAGTAGTGCAGGCAAGAAATAACGGAAGCTGAAGTTGCCTATGCCTACGGAGTGGGTTATCTGTGTTGCGGTTGTACTCATTAGCAACAGAACCAATAAAATAATACTGATGAGAAGGGGCCTGTCTCTTGTGAGCTCGCGTAGTTTCGTTCTAACTACTGCTAGGGCAATGCCGGCCGCGGCTACAAAAGTTATTAATTTCGATAAAAACTCATGTGATGTAAACCGTTCATAAAAGCTTCCCCAAAGTCCGGAGTGAGTCAGCACGGTTGACAAGGATTTAGGGACGCGGGAGCCAAAGTCCCCCGGCAATTCGGCATCAAACCAGTTGCCTGAAGTTTTGTAGTTCCAATAGTAGTAAAACCAGCCAATACAGACCAGCACAGCAGTTAGAATTAAGCCGGAAATTATCGAACCGGTAAAAAACTTTCTTAATTTACTGCCCTTGGTGTACATTAATGCCGCAATCATAACAGTCAAAAAACTAATACCTAAAAAGATGACATAGGAAGCCTTTGTTGACATGCCAAGGATAGAAAGCAAAATCAGCGACGCCACATAACGCTTTTCCAGGCCGTGTTTTATTAACTTGTACCAAACAATGGTGGTAAGCACGCCAAGGAAAACCAGCAGGACATCGAGAGCATAGTTTTGGTTAAGATTTGTGAACTGATAGCTCATGGTACCGACAGCCGGTACAGCCACGGCGAAAAGCTCTTTTTGCTTACCACCAAACAGCCAGCCTGCCCACGCTAATGCCAGGACCGTTAACACGCCTAGGAAAACATTAAAGGCCCGTCCTAGCCCCGTGGCTTGCTTCCAGTGCCCGGAAGCGAGCGAAGGACCAACGATAGGCGCGTGCATCAAATAAAAAAGTGGCGGGGTTGCC
>CAYXCB010000042.1:0-4487 GCA_964463635.1 uncultured Candidatus Saccharibacteria bacterium | reverse complement strand
TCGATGGCGCCCTTTTCACCAATGCCCGGTACGCCAGGAATATTGTCCGAGCTGTCGCCTTTCAGGGCTTTGAGATCCAAAAATTGTTCAGGCGTAATACCATATTTCATGATAAAAGTTTCCGGACGGAACAACTCGATGTTGCTCAAACCTTTTTTGAGTGCATAGACATGCACCCGCAGATGTACCAGCTGCAGCATGTCTAGGTCAGAAGTAATCAGTTGAGTGTCTATACCCTTCTTAGTTGCTTGCAGGGCCAGCGTGCCCATAATGTCATCAGCTTCGTAATCATCAAGCTCATACAGCGGCCAGCCAAACGCTTGCAGGACTTCATGCAAAATTGGGATTTGGGCTTTGAAGTCTTCCGGTGCCGGTTTGCGGCCGGCTTTGTAGTCAGGATACATCTCCAGGCGCTTGCGGATATTGGTTTTTGGTTTGTCCCAGGCCACGCAGACATAATCCGGCTTTAGCTTTTTTAGCACTTCAAGCGCCATAGTTGAAAAGCCGTAAACACCGCCGGTCGGCGTGCCGTCTTTGGTACTCAAATTCGGCATCGCGTAATAACCGCGGTAAAAGACCGACTTACCGTCAATAATCGCCAATTTCTTGGCCGGTTTTGCCTCGTTCATCCCGTTAGATCTCCAAAATGTATATAAAACTTATCCATACGTTGAAGCAAGTACCGAGATTCAGCCGTTAACCAAAGTATGGAAGTTAAGTGGAATCTAACGGGACTCATAATCTACAGTATACGCTGTAATTATTCCTCCTTTCATACTTTTCCATCGCACCAGAACACAGCAAAGCGGCTGCAAGTCCTCACTCATCACTCAACATAACCATGTTATGCCTCGTTCGGATTAAAAACTTTCGCTCGCTTACCTGCATCCTGGCATCACCGGCTAAGCATGAAAGGAGGAATTAACCTTAAAACACAACTGGCATAGATAGATAGCGTTCACTTTTTAGGCAGCAGGGACTAATTGCCGAGTGCAGCCGGAGTAACCGGCTGGATTACTCCGCGTGGAACGTGCCCTGTGAGCTAAAAAGTGAACGCTAGTAAGCCGAGGTAGTATACTTAAAAACAATATGTCAGAAACAAAATTGGTCCACCATAGGCACTGGCACCATGTTTATCGACGCCGGCGTCGGCGCGCCCTGGCGACTAACCCCAAGCAAATTGCTATTGGTCAAATGGTTTCCCTAGTTGGTGCCGTGACTGCTGGCTATCATTTAGACAATAATAAAGTTGCTCTAGCCATGATTGTTGGAACATTTGTAGTTTTGCCAGGCATCCTCGACTTGAATGGCTCCCTGGGTGGCGCCTTGAGTGCCAAAATAAACCACCGACTGGAAGACCCTAGCGCCAAAACATGGCGGGTGGTGGCCCGAAGTATTTCGTTCGCGTTCTTAATCGCTCTGCTAGCCGGTATGGTTGTAGGTGCGGCTGGGGGCTTTATAGCTAAGTTATTTTTTGATGCTAACTGGCTGACCATTTTTAGGTTGTCGCTGGGTGCGATTATGCTGGGTGCGGTCGTTGGTTTCCCGCTGATTGGAATCTTGACGCTGATTTTGCGCAGAGCTGGGATTAATCCAGACGACGTCATGGGCCCGATTGAAACATCATTTTTTGACTTTTTGGCCGTCTTTTCACTAGTTCTAGTAGCTGGATGGTTAATATGAACTCATTGATTAAACACTTGCGCTTTATCGTCTTCATAACCTTTACGACTGGGCTGGCTTCCACTATTAGTATGATTGGCGGTATTGGCTTAGAAGCTGTGGCAGATAGGCTATTACCCCTTGTACCACTCATAATCGCCTTGCCTGGCTTAAATGATCTTGTAGGTGATTACGCTACTATCATCGCGGCCCACGCCTCCGACCCAGCTGAACGTAAGCGAAGTAAGCGCGAGTTGGCTAAAGCAATTTCTAAAGTCCTCTGGATCAATATCTTAGGAATTATTACCCTGAGCCTGCTGCTGGCCAACCACCGCGGCTATATATTTACGGCCGGCTTCATCGGCAAGTTTATATTCTTCGTAAGCTGTTCGATATTAACAGTCGTGGCTACGTTGTTCGCTATAACCACCTTGCTAGATAAAGTTTTGGAAAACCGCAAACTTAGTCCCGATGACATCTTGATACCAATCGTTACAACCATCACGGACGTATTTATGCTGAGCTTAATCGCCCTCGCTGCCTGGTTCCTCTTTTAGCTAGTTCGGGTGAGCATGTATTGAGCTAGTCCGCGCAAAAATTGTATGCCCTCTTTGTCCCAACGATTCTTTTCTTGGTCTAGCGAGCTCAGAGCTTGTTCAACATGGCTGGCAGCTTCTTTTTTGGCATAATCTAGGGCGCCTGATTCGACAATAATATCGCGGCAGCGGTGGAATTCCGTAGGTGTTAAGTTAGTGTTACCAAGCATCTGGATCAAAAAGTTCTTGTCGCTGCTCGGAGCATTTTCTAGAGCATGGAACACTAGCAGTGTACGTTTGCCCTCACGGATATCATCCATCGGTGATTTGCCGCTTTCAAACTCGCTGCCAAAGACACCTAGGATGTCGTCGGTAATCTGATAAACTTTGCCCGCGTGAATGGCATAGTCGGTGATAGCATCGGTCGCGTGGCAATCAGCGCCAGCCAGAACCATACCAACGTGCAAAGGGTTAAGAAACGTGTAGTAGGAAGTTTTCATTTCCATTACCCGCTCTACGTCCTCACGTGTTACTTCAGCGACAACTTCATTCATGATGTCATTGGTCTGGCCGTGGGCCGTGATTAACATTGTTCGATTTAGTATGCTCAATACCTTTAGCCGGTAATCTTCCGGCGCGTCCAAGTTGGCTAATATCATCTGTGCGGCGTGGTTGCCAGAGCCCATGGCGTTCAGTGCCATAGCGATGCCAAAATGGGCCGCGTCGCCAGCTAGTTCATGTTTTTCGTGATGGTCAGCTAATAATATGTGAGCCGCTGGGCCGCCACGGCGGATAATCGAGCGATCTTGGATGTCGTCCATGATTAGAATGTAGGCTTGCATCATTTCGATTGCCCTGGCAGCCTCTAGTATCATTTTGTAGTCTTTGCCGCCGGACATTTCATACGCTAACATGACCAACGCACCACGGATGCGCTTGCCGCCGCGTTCTAAAATACTTAGGTAAGCGTCAACTTCGAGGCGAGCATTTTTGCCATACTGCTGCAGAGTGTTCTTCTGGACTTGCTTGCTATAAGCCGCAATATCAGCGTCCAAAAGCTGTTTATAAGCCTTGAGTTTCTTCTGAAACACCTCTGTTTCATTAACAGTTGCTGTCTTGACCATGTCTTCTAATTATACCCCTAGCATCATATTTTCCTTTTTCCAAGAACCGTTTTCCAAGAACCGTCCTTGGAAACTATGACGCGAGACCGAGGGCTTTTTCGGCCTCATCTTTGAAAGCTTCAATGTCACCACCATCGTTAGTCAGAAAGATATCAGCCCGATCTTTGACCCCGCTAATACTTAACGTCGCTTCGTCCCCTGAGTGGTGCATCTCGGCTTCTTGTTCAGCTAGAAACTGTTTGAATGTTTTATTATCCTCTGCAGCCTTGTCTTCCCCACGTAAGTTAGATGTAATACGCGCATATCTAATCTTCGGATCGGCATCTACCCATACAACAACACCGCCTAAGGCATGAATACGATCTGCTTCACCCGGATGTCGTAAACTACCGACTACAAACCCGTTGTAATCTGTTTTACGCGTTTCATATAGCTCCAGGCCATGGTCTACAACAGCCCCCATACCGTGTTGACGGCGCCATTCAGTACTCAATTTGGCTTTGTGCTGGCGATCAATGGACCAGCCTTTTTCTCTAAGCCCGTCAGCTAGCATATCGGTGGCCGACGCTACAAAAAATTTGTGCCTTTCACCCAGCATTTCACTAACTGTGTCTTTGCCTGCCCCATTTGTGCCTGCTACGCCAATTATTTTATGCATGGTTGCCTCTATTTAATGTAATCGTGTAACTTCTTAGAATCTTTGTGCTTGCGCAGTTTGGCCAGGGCTTTGGCTTCGATTTGGCGGATACGCTCACGGGTAACGCTGAACTCCTGCCCTACTTCTTCCAGCGTGTGGCTCTTGCCGTCTTCAAGCCCAAAGCGCAGTTTCAAAATCTTTTGTTCACGCTCAGTGAGGCTGGACAGCATTTCCTTGACGTGTTCCTTCAGCAGCTGGTTGGTAGCTGATTCTTCGGGGCTGATGGTATCTTCATCTTCAATGAAATCACCTAGCACGGAGTCTTCTTCGTCATCACGAACAGAGGCGTCGAGCGAACTAATGTCTTGTTTGATCTTCATAATGTGTTCGACTTTGTCGACGTCGATTTCCATGGCCTGAGCAATTTCTTCATTTGTAGGTTCACGATTAAGTTCCTGGGTCAGGCGGCGCTGGGTCCGCAGCAATTTATTGATTGTTTCGACCATGTGCACCGGAATGCGGATGGTT
>CAYXCB010000041.1:0-4674 GCA_964463635.1 uncultured Candidatus Saccharibacteria bacterium | reverse complement strand
TCGACTGTCTTCATGTAAGCTTCCAGCTGCTCCGGTGGCAAATCCCCGAGCCATTCCCCGGCTGATTCGCCTATGGATTGCTGAATTTGTTCTAGCAATCGTTTGCCCCTAGCAGTAAGCATTACGAAGCGGCTGCGCCGGTCTCGGCGGGCAACTTTCTGTTTCACAAGCCTGTGCTTTAAAACTTTGGTCATAATAGCCGTTACTTGCGGCTGCGATACGTCAAGGACCTCAGCTACTTGTGAGAGTGTCAGCCCCTCTTTCGGACCGCCTGCAACCACCCCAAGCAACAGCCATTCATTAAGTGTGATTTCGAAATTTTCAAGCTGGTGACTGACAACACCCCGAAGCACTCGATCAGCACGGGTGTGCAGCAAACATGCTTGATGCAAATTAATATTTGATCCTTTCACGGAACTAATGGTGCCTAATTAACTTCATTATGTAAAGTAAATTTCTAACGAAGTACCTCGCACTCTTGCCGTGATGGATATTCCGGTTTCTTTCGGTGATACCTGAGTGGTTGGACTGAACGTACCGCAAATGAATCGTAGCCAAGCTACGTTGAGTGCGGAACGGATCTGGCCGACCAGGCTGGTATGCCAAGATGAAGCGGAGAACATCAAGGTGGGAGTGGCGTGGTACTAAACTGCTTGGGCGACTTCGGCCTCTTTAGCGATGGCGTGCGGCTCCAAGTACTGCCTAATCATAAGGGCGGCCGTAGCCCCTTCGCCAGTGGCGCTGGCAATTTGCATGGTCGCCCCGGATCTGACGTCACCGGCCGCGAAGACGCCGCGCATAGAGGTTTCCAAATGGACATTGGTTTTTATCAAGCCAACTTCATCTAACTCGATGCTGCTGCCGTTTAGAAAATCAGTATTAGGCTTAAGCCCGACGAATATAAAGACGCCGTCAGTCGGGAAATCCACCTTCTTGCCGGTAGTTTTGTCTGTTCCGACTACTTTGACCACTTTTTTATCCTCGCCGCCTACTATTTCATCGGTGGCGGTGTTGAAATGGACTATTATCTTATCCTTATGTTTATCTAGCTCATGCTGTAATACTTCAGACGCCCGGAACTTATCGCCGCGTACCAGTAAGTCAATTTTGGTGGCGAAACGTGTCAGAAAGATAGCTTCTTGGACAGCTGAATTGCCGCCGCCTACTACTACCAGGCGTTTGTCGCGGTAGAACGCTCCGTCGCAGGTGGCACAATAGTGCACGCCGCGGGCATAATACTCTTGTTCGCCAGGAACGTTAATTTTCTTGTAATCGCTGCCTGTGGCTATCAGAACGGCTTTAGCCCAAACATCGCCATCAGTAGTTTTTACTAGTTTATATTCGCCCTCGTCAACTATTTCCGTCACATCGCCTAGGCGTATCTCAGCGCCAAAGCGCTCAGCCTGGTCTTGCAAGCTTTGGGCTAAATCTAATCCAGGCAAGCCTTTCGCAAAGCCTGGATAATTGTCGACCCAGTCAGTGATAGCCGCTAGCCCGCCTATGACTCCTTTTTCGTATAAAACCGTGTCTATATCTTCACGAGTCGTATAAATAGCCGCCGCTAAAGAGGCTGGACCGGCGCCAACCATGACAACGTCATGAACTTCTTTTGTTTCTCCCATGGATCCTCTCTATTATAAGTTTCTTTTAGGCTGATGCAATGCAAGAAAGTGACGAATACTGGAGTGAGGCGTATATGGAGCATACGCCGAGCGAAGCATGGAGGCACTGACGCCGCAGTGCGCGGCCTAAATGGGACTTACCCTACTGCAGGGGCTAAGCGGGCTAAATTAAAGCCGACAATGACTTCTTTTGAATCATCTTCCTTAGTGACAACAGTAACAGGGACGGTCATAGCTCCGCTGAGCTCCATAGCTTCAGCCTGTCGATCGGGGTTTTGGTCGAGGTTTACTTCCTCATATGTGTAACCTTTAGCGCCTAACCACTTCTTGACCATGCCGCAGTACGCGCAAGTGTCGGTAGTAAAGATTGTTATATTTTTGGCCATTTGTTGATCCTTCTCTTAATTTTTATGCTTGTATTGTTTTATTATATATAGCGTCTACGTTTAATTCAATACGCTATATGTTGTGTTTTTATACATTATTCACCGATGGAAACTAGTTCAATGTCAAACACCAATGTGCCCATTGGGCGATCAGTGCTGCCTGGCGTATAGCCTTCCGGCGCAACACCGTAGGCTTGAGCACCGGGGATGATCAAACGACGCTTTCCGCCAACTTTCATACCCGGTACGCCCTCCGTCCAACCGGGGATAACACTATTCAGAGGAAACGTAGCTGGCTGACCGCTGTCTTTTGAGCTTTCAAAAATTTCGCCATTAACGGCATATGCGCCGGTATAGTGCGCTGTAATAGTCGCACCTGGTTTCACCTCTTCGCCGGTACCTTCTACAAGATCAATTTTCTGTAAAGCATTTGCTTCAGCTACTGGCGTGAAGTCTGCAAGTTTCGTACCCTGTAACATAGTTGCGGGTTCCTGATTAGAATTATTAGTGATATCAGTTGCTGTCTTTGTGTCGTTCTGATTCGCGAGCTGCCAGATTACGTAGCCGCTAAACGCTAGCGATGATGCTAGGAATACCACGGCTGCGACCATAGCAAACACCCGCTGGGTTGCTTTCGCCATTAACCTCTCCTTTTAGTAGTTGCCATTATACTCAACTTTTTGATCCTTTTCATTGTAATTTTAGCCTGTTCTTTTTTAGGGGAGAGCCGCCCGAGAGCTCGGGTTCCCCGAGCCCCGGCGCGATGAGAGGGGATACTCCCCTCTCATCAGGCGAAGCCGTGACAATGTAATTTAGGCTGAGATGTCGAATTTCTGAAGTTTTTTCTTGTTGGACTCGGTCTTCTTGCCATGCTGCAGTGCCAGCAACTGTGAATAAATACCGCCGCTTTTAGCCAGTTTCGTGGGCGAGCCTATTTCATCGACTTTGCCATTTTTGAGCGTAATAATCTGGTCGACATTCTGGATTGTACTCAAGCGGTGGGCAATTATAATAGTCGAGCGACCTTGCATCAGATACTCCAGGGCGTCTTGGACCATTCCTTCTGATCTGCTGTCTAGGCTGCTGGTGGCCTCGTCTAATATCAAAATCGGGGCGTCTTTGAGCAGCGCCCGGGCGATGGCTATCCGCTGCTTCTGGCCGCCAGATAGTTTTAGCCCGCGTTCGCCTATCTCAGTTTCGTAGCCCTGTTCCAGTTTATTAACAAACTCGTCGGCGTTAGCCGCTTTAGCGGCCGCGATAACTTGCTCGTCCGTGGCGCCTTTTTTGGCATAGGAAATGTTTTCGCGGATTGTGCCGCTAAAAAGCGCTGGTTCCTGGAAAACTACGCCAATGTTTGACCTTAACGATTCTTGGGTAACATGGCTAATATCTTCATTATCAATCAGGATACTGCCCTTTTCTGGCTCATATAGACGGAGCAGCAGGTTAGTTAGGGTGGTTTTGCCTTCGCCGCTCTCGCCAACGAGAGCTATCTTAGTATCGGGTTCTATGCTAAAGCTGATGTCAGATAATACCGGCTGGTTGCGGTCATAGCTAAAATGTACGTCCTGGAAACTGATCTGGCCCTGGCTAACCTTCAAGTTCTTAGCCCCTGGCCTGTCAGCGATTTCCGGTTTTAGTTCCATGACCTCAAAGTAATCCTTGCTATCGGCCACTGCTTTCTGGGTATTTTCGACCAGGAAGCTAATTGTGAAAATCGGGATACGGATCTGTTGGGCGTACAAGATCAGCGCCACGGCCTCACCTGGCGTTAGCATGCCCTTGGCAGCAGACAGGAACACATACAAATAAACACCTAGGAAAATAAAATTCAGAAATAACCGGCGGCGAATGTCCCGCTCGTGCCAGAATTTGGACTGCGGCTGGTTGATGTTTACGACTTTTTGCATCTGGCGGTCAAAAAAGCTCAGTTCGCGCTTCTCCTGCAAGTAAGTCTTCACAACTTTGACCTGGGAAATAGCCTCGGCAAACCGCCCGCTGGCAATGTCCGTATGTTTGTTTTTCTCGGCCTGGTATTGTTGCCAGCGGTTACTGGTCTTAACCGTCAGCCAGATATAAATTGGATACAGTGTGAATAGCATGAGAGCGACTGGCCAGCTATAGTACGCCACGACCACCAGGGCAAAAACGGTGCTGAAAATAAACTGCAGGAAGTTGTTGCTCAGCATCTGCATGAAATTAGTTACTTGCACGATCGAGCGGTTCAGGCGGCTAATAATCTTGCCGGACAGCTCAGTGTCGAAATATCTCTGCGGCAGCGTCATCAGATGCTGGTAATACTGTGAGCTGAGGGCTTTTTGCAGCTTAACGGCCATTTGGTCGCCGAGATAGCCATTTAAGTTATTCAGCAGGTTGTTGGCCAGATCTAGAACAAATAGCCCAATCGCTAACCAGACCACATAGCTGAGGTCAGCAGCTATGCCTTTTCGCACTTCGTCAATTGCCCAGCCGCTAAATAACGGCACCAGCAGCATGGTTAGGCTCGACAGGATCGTGAGAACACTTATATAGGCGTAATAATGCCTAAGATGCCGGCCAACTTTTAATATTCTCCAAATATACGTCATATTTAATAAAAGCTTAACATGTTAAGCATCAACTGCCTAGATCTAGTACTACCAGCCTCCGCCTCCTCCACCACCGCC
>CAYXCB010000040.1:0-4731 GCA_964463635.1 uncultured Candidatus Saccharibacteria bacterium | reverse complement strand
AGTCGATCACATTGCCAACCATAAAACTGGCTTTGCCCACAATGGTAGAATAGAAGTAAGAAAAGGAGAAAGTCATGAATCCCGTTAGATCTCAAAAGACAGCCGAAAGCAAGATGGCGGTTGAACGCGTTATAGCACTTCAAACCCTAGTTGGTAATAGTAAGTTAAGTGGAGGTCTAACGGGATGAATAAATCAGTCATAGCTGTCCTAGCCGTTCTGGTAATCATACTTGGAGGTGTCGGTTATGCCCTTAGCCAGCGCGATAGCAAGCCTGCAACTACTAGCAATACTACAACTACCGAAGATAGCGATGGGCAAAGTAGCACCACCCCGGCTGAAACCCAGACGCCAGCGGCCGAAGCCGTTAACACCAACAAGGTATCTATAGGAGACATGGCCTTCGCGCCCAGCCGGATTACGGTTAAAAAAGGCACGACCGTCACCTGGACGAACAACGACAATACAACTCATACAGTTACCTCTGATGATGGCAGTATAATGGATAGCGGTAGCCTGGCTAAGGGCGAAACATATAGTGTTACATTTAACGAAACTAGTACATTTGACTATCACTGTGAATTTCACTCTGATATGACAGGACAAGTCGAGGTGACAGAGGATTAAATGGGTGGGTAGCCGGGAAAGTAATCGGTTACGATTTGGGACTCTTTGACGCCTAAATCTTTGAAATCTTTGTAGAGAACTTCGATCATCGGCTCAGGGCCGGACATAAAATATAGTTTGTTATCAACGTTCGGTTCCATTCCTAGGATTCGCTGAGCTGTCAACGGACCGGATTCCCCTTGCCAGCCCAGTAGTGAGCTTTCGAGACTATCTCGGCCAAGTGGCCGGGATGTTTTGTCCGCCAAAGGCGGACTACTCGGAAGTCTACTACTGGGCCAGCCCGGGAATGGCTGGCTCAAGTTTAGGGTCACGGGCAGGCCGTACTTGGCAAATAGTTCGCGGAATATAAACTGCGAAGGCTCGCTGACGCCATAAATTAAATGGATTATGCGATGTTCCTGCGTGTCGTCCAGCCACTTGATCATGCTGCGCATCGGCGTGATACCCATACCGCCAGCTATGAATATAAGTGGGCGGCTTTTGTCCTTTGGCAGGACGAAATCACCCATAGGATCGGCCATGGCCACGACTTGTTTTGGTTTAAGGCTGAACAATGTTTGTTTAAAAGTGCTGCTGTGCACTGGATCGAATTTGGTGGTGATGCTTAGCAATTCTTCAATCGGAGAAGAAGACAGTGTAAACCAGTGCTTAATGCCTCGTTCGTCGGGCTGGTCGTGTGGGAGAGTCAACTCAATAAACTGGCCGGCAGTATAACGGACTGGCTTAGGCGGACGAAAATAAAACGTCCGGATGTTTTTAGCTTCAGGGGCTGAGTGTTCGAAAGTTACTTTCATAAGCTAGCTACGTTTCCATTTCAAAAAACGCTCCGGATGATCGGTGCATGTAGCGACATGAGGATATAAGAATCGTATAAAACCAGCGATGAAGCGGCTGTTAATAGTATAAACCATGATTTCTAGGCCCCGGCGTCTAGCCAGCCAATAAGTTAGCGGGTTTAAGACCCAAGCGTTGAGATCAATGCCATTAGCTTTGGCGGTGCGCACAAAGTGAATAATTTCGGTGGGTTTAGTATGTTCAGCTAGGTAAACCGATAGCTTTGGGCTAGCTTCTTCAAGCCAGGTAGCAAATTCATGGTCAAAAGACGCAATGGTTATAACCGACTTAGGATGACGGTTGAGCGCTTTGAGCAGTTCAGCCAGGCAGTCACTGTCTTTGACCTCGATTATTGCCCAGGTAGTTCCAAGTACGTCCAGCGCCTCGTCCAAGGTAGGTATAACCTCGCCGTTATTTAAGCGGATTTGTCTGAGTTCTTCGAAGGTTGAATCACGGATTTTTAGGTTTTGGTTGCTAACACGATCAGTATCAGGATCGTGACAAAGTACCAACTGGCGGTCTTTTGTGATGCGAACGTCAAATTCAATGCCATCTACGCCCAGTTCCTTAGCTTTACGCAGGCTAGCAAGTGTATTTTCCAGCTCAAGGCCAGCTGCTCCACGGTGCCCGATAATTTTCATTACAGATAGTGTACAATACTACTGTTGTAAACAAGGAACGATAGATGGCTGATGTTAGTTATGGCGATGACGCCCCAAATGTTGTAAATGTCGTTATTGAAATCCAAAAGGGCAGCCGCAATAAGATCGAAGTTGATAAAGCTACGGACCGGTTGTTTTTGGACCGTGTCAACGGGACTCTTTTAGGCTATCCGACCGATTATGGCTACGTGCCAAATACTTTATGCGATGACGGTGATCCACTGGACGCGCTGGTAATTATCGATGAATCGTTGCCCCATGGCGTAGTGGTGCCAGTGCGGGCTGTCGGCGTGCTTTATTTTGAAGACGACGGCGAAATGGATGAAAAGCTAATTTGCGTACCAGCCGACGATATCAGCAAAGACCATATCAAAACCCTCGACGACCTAGGCGAGGCCTTTCAGAAGAACATTGAGCATTTCTATACGCACTATAAGGACTGGAAAAAGAACTGGACGGGCGTCAGCGCCAAACTCAAGGGCTGGGGCGGACCTGATGAAGCCAAAAAAGTCATAACTGACTCAATCGCCCGCGCCAAATCTTAAGCATTGCAACGGAGTAGTATCTAACTATCGTAATTAAGGACCAGTTCGTGCGGATATTTGTAGGCAAGAAGCTGTACAACTATGAAAATACCTAGCCAAGATGAAATAAGCAAGCTTCATAAAAAGTACGCAGCAGACAATGAAATATTTAAAAGTGTCTGGCAACACTGTCAAATAGTAAGGCGTATTGCAATACAAATTGCCGATAACTGGTATACAACCAATAGAGAGCTTATTGATGCAGGGGCGTTATTGCATGATATTGGAGTATATCGTCTATATCACGACGGCGTGCTAGACAAAAAAAATTACATTTCTCACGGACTGCTCGGCTATGAGTTGCTGAAAGAAGAGGGACTGGATGAAGAGTTATGTAGGTTTGCGCTACTTCATACTGGAGTTGGTATTACTAAAGAAGACATTGAAAACGATAAATTACCTTTACCGGCTCGTGATTATGTAGCAGAAACCCCAGAAGAGAAAATTGTTATGTATGCTGATAAATTTCACTCTAAGTCTGAACCTCCCACATTCAACTCCATTGAATGGTACAAAAATCACTTGCGCGACAAATTTGGAGACCACAAAGTGAAACTGTTTGAAGAGTTAATCAATGAATTTGGAGAACCCGATCTTACGGGTTTGATGTCTCACTACGGACAACCAATAAGGTGAAAGACTTTATTGCCTAACTTCGGTTATGCTTATACAATATCTACAAGAGAAAAATATCCGTAAATTAAAGGGTGGAAATGAAAACTAGAGTTGCTATCAATGGGTTTGGAAGAATCGGCCGATTAAGTTTCAGAATTGGGTTTGAGCGCAGCGATTTAGAAATTGTTGGGATTAACGATTTAACAGATACGAAAACCTTAGCCCACCTACTCAAACATGACACCAACTACGGCGACTACCACCACGAAGTCAGCTTCGATGACAAACACATCATCGTCGACGACCAGAAAATACCAGTTTATGCCGAAAAAGACCCAGGCGCACTGCCGTGGAAAGACCTAAAAGTCGATGTGGTTATCGAATCCACCGGCCGGTTTACAACCAGTGAGGACGCCTCAGCCCATCTAAAGGCAGGTGCCTGTAAGGTCGTGATTTCCGCTCCGTCCAAAAGCGACGACGTGAAGACAGTCGTGATTGGCGCTAACGAAGACGAACTGGATAAAGCTGGCGATATCATCAGCAATGCCAGCTGCACAACCAACAGCGTGGCGGCGGTTATGGACATCATGGAACAGGAATATGGCGTCGAGAAGGCTATGCTGACCACCGTTCACAGCTATACTGCCAGCCAAAACCTTCAAGACGGGCCTGGAAAAGATCTGCGTGAAGCTAGAGCAGCCGCTCAGAACATCGTTCCGACTACCACCGGCGCGGCTATTGCCGTGGCTAAAACAGTGCCCAGCCTCAAGGGCAAGTTTGACGGTTTAAGCGTGCGCGTGCCGACATCAGTCGTGTCGCTGAGCGACATCACTATGGTACTCAAGCGTAACACCACTATCGAGGACATCAATAAATTATTCAATAAACTGGCTAAAGAGCCTTATTATCAGGGTATTTTGGGTGTTAGCGAAGAACCGCTAGTAAGCCATGACTACATCGGCAACAGCCATTCCGGCGTGATTGATCTATTGCTTACCAACGTCGTCGACGGCAATTTGGCCAAAGTCATTGTCTGGTACGACAATGAGTGGGGCTACAGCAACCGGTTAGTTGAACAGGTCGCCGATACCGGTAAATTACTGCATAAATCAAACGAGTCGTGAGTAATGAATTATGAGTCATGAGAACTAACTACTACTCATTACTCACTGCTCACTGCTCACATCTCTCTTCGCCGGAGGAACGACGGTGAAGATATACGTTGGCACTGACCATAATGGCTTCCATCTCAAGAACCATCTGCTGGACTATCTCAAAAGCGCCGGTTACGAGGTTGAGGACGATGGCGGCAAGCGCCTCGATCCGGACGATGATTACCCGGTTTTTGCCCAAAAAATAGTCCACCAGATGCAGATTAGCGGTGATAAAGAAGTAAGAGGGGTTTTGATCT
>CAYXCB010000039.1:0-4816 GCA_964463635.1 uncultured Candidatus Saccharibacteria bacterium | reverse complement strand
GGATCAGCATTCGGTGAAATTTCTACCAGATCAAGCCCCTGCGATATTGCTTCCTTGAGTGCTTCAGCCAGCGTAAGTACGCCGAGCTGCTTGCCACTCTCATCTATAACGCGTAACTGCGATGCCCGAATCTGTTGATTCAAGCGGGTGTGCTTGTCGATAGAACCGTTCTCCTTATGCGGCTTTTGCCGGTTGATCTCCAGAATATCAGATAAAACAACAGAGGTCAACACTTTAGTAGATAGTAGATGGAAGGTAGAAGATGGCGCAAGGGTTGGCCGGCTTTTGTTTTTTGCCAAATTCCAAATTCTATATTCCAGTTTCTGCGAACTACAGTGTAGTTCGCTTGCGGTACTGCAGGGCTTCACTAACATGGGCATCAGTAATATCATCACTGTTTTCCAGGTCGGCGATAGTACGGGCAACCTTGATCGTTCTCATGTAAGCCCGGGCGGATATGTTTAATTGCTGGGCGGCTTGGTTTAATAGGGCCTCGGCTGACGTAGACAGGGAAGCGTGACGTTTTACGTCTTGATTTGTAAGCTGGGAGTTAAGTTTACTGCGGCCAGCCTGGCGATGCCTGGCCTTGGCGACGCGGCTGCGTACTTGATCGCTGGTTTCTTCGTTGCCGTCAGCCAGCAAGCTTTCGTGCTTTACATTATCGACGTCAACGTACAGATCAATTCGGTCGATGATCGGCCCGGATATTTTCCGCTGATATTTATGGATCTCATGAGGCAAGCACTGGCAGGGCTTGCTGGTGCCGTAGTAGCCGCAGGGGCAGGGGTTAGAAGTGGCTACGAGGATAAAGTTAGCCGGGAAGGTAACGCTGTCTTTGGCGCGAGCCACGGTTATAACGGCGTCTTCCAGAGGCTGGCGCAGGGCCTCGATGGTAGAACGGTTAAATTCGGGAAACTCGTCAAAGAACAAAATGCCATGATGGCTAAGGCTGATTTCACCCGGCCTCGGGGTTTGGCCGCCGCCAATTATTGAAATATCACTGGCGCTATGGTGCGGTGAGCGGAAAGGCCTAGCCGTAATAATTTCATCGTACTGCTTTGAAGACAGACTATGCAAATGGGTAATCTCTAACATTTCTTCCAGGTTTAACGGTGGTAGAATCGACGGCAGGGCTTTAGCCAACATGCTTTTTCCAGTGCCGGGCGGACCATTTAGCATGACGTTATGAGCACCGGCGGCGGCAATTTCAAGTGCTCGTTTAGCTCGTTGTTGTCCAACCACGTGGCTAAAATCTGATTGGTGCGCCTCAGCTTTTACTAATTTAATCTGTCCCTTTTTTGTTTCGGTTCGTGGCAGCGGCAGGGCGGCCGTAAGATCCAGGTAAAGATCCTTTAAAGTTTTTACAGGAATAACCGTAATGTTAGGTACCAACAAGGCTTGCCGATAATTGCGCTGGGGTACATAAAAGGTGTTATATCCCTGTTTACGGGCGGCTAACAAGGCACCGATGATCCCGCGCACCGGCTTAACATCGCCTTCTAAACCAAGCTCGCCGAGCACAATACTATGGTCTGGAACCTTATCAACCTGTCCGGAGCCGCAAAGGATGCTGGCGGCAATAGCAAGGTCAAAAGCCGTACTATCCTTTGGCAAATCAGCCGGAGCCAGATTAATCGTTATTCGTTTTCTAGGTAGATCAAGACTTGTATTAGCAAAGGCGCTGCGGACGCGCTCGCGGGCTTCATCAACCGCACGGTTAGCAAAACCGACGATAAGTAAGTTCGGCAGGCCATTACTAATATGGCACTCAACATCAATTATGATGCCCTGGTTTCCTCCCAGCACTATACTGTGCACGGCCCTACTCATCCCGTTAGAAACCACATAATTGTTTTATATTGGTTAACGGCCGAATCGCTTACTACGTGTTCACTCGTCCAACAATGTACGTTAGTCGTTTGGTTTCTAACGGGACTCATGCAGCCCATTGTATGTTAATCAGCCGGATCTTCGTAATTAAAACAACCCACCCTTACCAGGCCTCGCTGCTTCAACAGGCATTAAAACAGCCCACCGATTGGTGAGCTGTAAGCGAAGTTTGAAGATTTTTGTATGAGGTTTTTAAAGTGTTGGTTTCTATTTTTTTGATAGAACAACGGCTTGCGAGAAGCCGTTGTTATCTGTTCTTTTTTGTTTTTGAGCACTTTTTTTATTCAGTGCTAACCATATCTTAGCCAGCCGTAAAGATACTGTCAATACTGGTTTTGCTTTAATTTTTACAAGCCTGTGCATAACTTCTGACAATAGGGACTGGTCACCCGGCTTTTTAATGACCCTCTCTTTTAAAAATTACCAAAAATAATCAGCCAAATGAGCACAATTTAGGGACCTTAAAGGGCTGGATGTAGTTGTGGCTAAATTTCCTCCAAGTTATGGCTTAAATCCTAGCTGCCCATGGCCATTTTTATAACAAAATTAGTATTCATACGTCTTTTGCGCCTTTATTGCGTCTCAAACGACAAATAGAGGGTAATAAAGGCCGCCAGCTTACTCAAAATGACCTTAATAGAGCCTTTAGAGCTGAAAGCTTTCATTAAGTTCCGCTCCGTCTGGTCGCAACGGCTTAGTTCCGGGGAGGGGATTTATTTGTGTACTCAGCCAAACAGCAATTTGCTTCAAGGCTGCTTGATACCTAAAAAGTGGCTCGAATTCTAAAAAACTAGAGGCAAAATTGCCGTTAATTAGGCAATTATTGGGCTTAAACAAGGCTAAGGTGTTAGTAATAAATTTATCCGTCTTATAGTTCAAAAGCGTAAGTATTTATCTTAGAAAAATCGTTATAACTTTGACTACAAATATAAATACATAAAGGTATAAAATTAGCAATAGTGACAGAAGTACAGTTGTTATAAATACTATAATAATATGTTGACTTTAGCTGCGATATGGAGTAAGTTTTGTGTGTAAGTCGCAAAAATAAACACTTAAAACTTACCATTCGACTCACTTCGTTCGCTCACGGCAAGAAGTGTAAAATCGAATGATCCTGAGGCCGCTTTAGCGGATCGAAGGACAAAACTCTTCTACGGGTAGGTGAACCCGATAACGCTCTGATCGCCCTAAAAGCGGTTATGAGCGGTCAGTCAACGGCTACGGACGGTAAGCGCTAATTAGTTATTTAATGTGGGCGCATTTACCGTCCTAGTCGCCTTTTATTCCTATATACTAAACGTCAAATGACTGAATTAACCTCTAAACTCCGTAAACCTAAAGTCACCTTAGCCGTTAGTTCGGTAGTTCTATTAGCTACGCTTATATTGACCGAGCCGCTAAAGCTGCCTTTGATCCTGTTATTCGTGCCGTTTCTAGTATTCTTTGTCTGGGCCAGAAGCTTGTCGCTTGTGACGCTCGGAGCAGTTTATCAGCGTGCCTCTATCCGTAAGCGCAAGGTAATCGCCTCTACTTCAGCAGTAGTTCTAGTGCTGGTGATCGTGCTGCAGTCGCTGGGCCAATTATCCTGGCGCGATCTGGTAATCGTAGTCAGTCTGATAGGCATTTTAGGTTTTTATTTCAACAAAACAGATTTGTTTTAAGGCCTAAAACCCTATATTGAGATGAACTCTAGATAAATTTGACCTGTTAGTCTGATATAATTCTAGAGATATGGATGAACAGCACTTAGATGCTTTACCACCGGTAAATGTGTCTGTTCCCCAGGGTGGACAGGTAGGCCCTGCGGAGAATACACGGAGTAAAACTGAACAGCAGGCGATGCAAGCTGCCCAGCAGCCGCCGTCTGGTTTCGTGGATCCCTCAGCTCTAGGGCCGCTGCCCTTAGGCTCGGCTTCGGTACCGCCGGATAATAGTGCGCTTGGCGCTCAAAGTACCTCTGTAACCCCGCCGATTGCCGATGACGCGGACTTGATTGAAAAAGAGTGGGTGGAAAAAGCTAAACAGATAGTGGAGCACACAAAATCCGACCCGCATAAACAGAACGAAGCGATTACCAAGATGAAGCTAGACTACCTTAAGAAACGCTACAACCGCGACATTAAGGTAAGCGAAGACTAAAATGACTACGCTGTTATTCGTAATGCTTTCGTTTTTGGTGCTGGCTGTAATAGCCTCACCCCTGGTATACCTTCAAGTCAGAAAAGCCTTTAGAGAGCAAAAGAACTTTGAACGCGGGCTAAAGATGATACCGCTGCAGATTCACTTGCCGCCGCCAAGTGATGATACCGAACTGGGTGGCCGTGATGTCCGTGATCTGGTAGACGAAAATATTTCCAAGGCTCAAATCATGTACAACATCATTGCCAGCACGATTCAAAAGGGCATGAAGAGCAAATTCTACGGCCAGCGGCACTTTGCCTTTGAAATTGTTGCTAGCAAAGGCTTTGTCTATTATTACGCTTCTGTTCCGGTCGTTCTAGTCGAAGTAGTTAAGCAAGCGGTAGTTAGCGCTTATCCGGCTGCCCGCATGGAGGAAGTCGCTGAACACAATATTTTTAGCCCGGTAGGTAAGATCACTGGCACAATCGGCGGCGAGCTAACGCTGAAAGAAAACTACGCTTATCCGATCGCGACTTACCAAGACCTCAAGCGCGACGCCATGCAGTCGTTATTAAATGCCTTGTCGACTCTGGAAAAAGAAGATGGCGTCGGTATCCAAATTTTACTGCGGCCAGCTAACCCCGGCTGGCGCAAAGCTGCCTCCGAGGTAGCTAGCAAAAAGCGTAAAGGCAAAGACGCTAAAAAAGGCGGCGACCTGGCAGCTTCCTGGGGCAAGGAGCTCGTTACAGCACTTTCAAAGCCACCAGAAAGCAAAGGTGATAAGAGCGGCGGCGACAAGCCT
>CAYXCB010000038.1:0-5615 GCA_964463635.1 uncultured Candidatus Saccharibacteria bacterium | reverse complement strand
TTTCAACCGTTTCGGCATACTCGCCGAGCTTGCGCAGCAAACTGCGCTCAAACGGCTCAAAACTATCAGCCGGAACGTCTTTGACCGCAGCCTTGCTTAGGATACTGCGGGCTCTGGCATGGGCGTATTGCAGATAAGGCCCACTATTGCCTTCTAAGGCTACTGATTCTGCCGGATCATAAATAATGTCGCCCCCAATACGATTCTTTAGAAAGGCATACTTTACAGCCGACAGAGCTGTTGATTCATCATCTTTGCCATTTAGTTTTTTATTCGCCTCTGTGGCCGCGTCCAGAACATCGGCGGCCCGCAAGATATTGCCTTTGCGCGAGCTCATTTTTTCACCGCCTTTAAGTTTCACCATGCCGTGGGTTAGGTGGGTCGTGGCTTTAGCTAGTTCAGGCGCGAATTGTTCAATCGCCTTTAAGACTACGGCCATATATTGTTGCTGTTCATTACCCGTAATTACGATTGATATGTCGAAATCGTAGTCCTTTTTCTTAAGCATAACTAGGCCGACGTCTTTAGCCGCATAGGTTGGCAAGCCTTCGGAATTAATGAATACATCGGTGTGCAAACCATGGTCTTCGCCCTTAAATACTACTGCGCCGTCAGACTCTTCAAAAACTTTCCCGATCTGTTCTTTGACTGTCGCAAGCCCAATTTCAGCCGTTTCGCTTTCCGGATAGTATTTGTCAAAATGGCTGCCGATGCGCTCATAAAATTTGTCGAAGTAGTCATAGCTCCAGCCGCGAGTTGTCCAATAAATTTGCGCGAATGCCGAGTCATGGTCCTGGTCGTTATGAAGCTGGTATATTCGTTTGTTCAGAATGATAATTTCAGCTTTTGCCGCTTCCTCGTCTTCATATAAATTAGTACCCTCTACATAGGCGCTGGTTAGCCACTCGGAACGATTCTCTTCATTAACTTCCTTCAACTTTTCGGGGTTTTCACCGCCGAGCCGTTTTAAAATTACATACATGGTTTTGCCAACGTGCAAACCGACATCGCCGCCGAAGTTTACCCGGTGGACTTTAGCGCCGGCAGATTCCAGTAATTTGGCGATAGCATCACCGACAACACTGGTATAAAGATGCCCAGCATGTAAGACCTTGAACGGGTTAGGATCAGAATATTCGGCTACTACCGTCTTGCCTTTTAAGGGCTTGCCGGGCTGGTTGCTAGCTAGCTTGATCAAGGCTTTATCCGTCAAACGCAGGTTAATAAAGCCCGGTCCAGCCACAGTTACCCCTTCTATGTACAAGGACGTTCCTTGTACATGATCAGCGATGGCTTGGGCAATCTCGAGTGGATTTTTGTTCAGCTGCTTGCCTAGCTGCAGCGCGACGTTGGTTGTGTAGTCGCCAAATTGTTCATCAGGACGGGTTAGGTCGGGCTTGATGTCAACTTTGAACAAATCCTGGACTATTTTTTGTATAGATTGTTGAATTTCGATCATCTGTAGAAGTATATTCTAGTTTGCTTTGCGGCGTAAGAGGTTTACCAGTTCATAGACCACCCAGTACATGCTGCCGATAAGCATGAAGAAAGTAATTGTCGTCGAAAAGGTTTGCGGGTGGGCGACTGGATTGATAAACCGGTCAGAAACGTCAAACAATAGCCCGATCGGATGGACAATAACATCCCAGGTGTTCCACCTCAGGTAACGGCCTAGATAAATGGCGAAGCTGCACATTAAAATAACCCCGGCGACTATAGAGTGAGCCTGACGATCTTTAAGCCGCTTTAGGAGTTCTTGGTGGAATATATACAAGCTCATGAAGCCAAAGACATAGCCGTTAAATATGCACGAAACCATCAAAACCACGTCAAATAAAATATTCACTTCCCCGGTCAGGTGGACATGGATTAGGTCGCTAACTATGTAGAAGCTGTTGGGTAGAAAGCCAAGCCACAAAATAGTTAGAAAAATACTGAGCCGTGAATTCCAGCTAGCGTAGCTCAACCGGAGCTTCAACCACCAAATCAGCAGCAGCGGCACCCAGGCTAGGACTAAATTCCAAAACAAGAAACCGTAACGAAACGAATCCGTTCCTAATACCCTGAGCAGAAATAAAAAGAGGCTGACGCCATTGGAAATAAGCAGCGCCCGAACCAGGCGCCCATAGCGTCCGGAGAAGATACTCTGTTCACGCATCTATAACAGTATACCAAGAAGCCTTAAAACTGCTTCTCCGGTATAATGAAAGGTAATGAAGTTCTTGAATGGCCTATTAGACGCATGCCGCAATATTGTACGACTCTACATGCGGCTGCTAGCACGTGGTCTAAACAAGCTGTCTGGCGGTAAATTAAAACCGATTACGGTCACGATAGTCAGTTTTGCGGCCCATTTCCCTATTGCCTGGCTCATAGCCACCCATAATAACTACTGGGCGGCTGGCTTATTGCTAGTCTTTGGGTTGTTCGACGCCTTGGACGGCGAATTGGCCCGTTTGCAAGGCCGGGCTAGCAATGCCGGCATGTTGCTAGACGCGTCGCTCGACCGCATGAAAGAAGTTTTGCTCTACAGCGGCGCGGCTTACGCGATTACGGAGCTCGGGCGGCCGCGCATGGCTGTTTGGGCAGTTGTCGCCTGTGGTGCCAGTCTGTGCGTTAGCTATGTCAAAGCCAAAGGCGAAACCGCAGTAGCTGGCGGCAATCTAAGCGCCAATGAAGTTAACCGATTATTCCAGGATGGCTTGGGTCGGTTTGAAATCCGCATGACTATACTGCTTCTTGGTCTTGTTACTGATAATTTGATAGTCGCCATCCTAATAATTGCCTTTTTATCGATATTTACTGCTTTCGAGCGTTTAGTGAAAATTAGCCGCAAAGTAGATTAATAATTTATGCCTATTTTCCTGACCTCCAAATTTGGATACAGTACAAGGAAGCAACGAAGCACGGAGCAAGCCGTATATAAAATACGGTGCGCGAGTACTGGAGATGCTGACGCCGTAATGTGCCAAGAACTACGACAGTATGCCCAGCCTTGCTGGGCAGCAGGTCGTGGTGGTTTGGAGGTCAGGGATGAAAATTGATCTACATACTCATTCAACCGCCTCCCCTGATGGCGGTCTGACTGCCGCTCATTATGAAAAGATTTTTGAAGACGGCTTGCTCGATGTTGTAGCTATAACAGATCATAACCGGATAGATTTCGCTATTTTGGTACACGAACAACTGGGTGACAAAATAATTATCGGTGAGGAAATTATGACCCTGGACGGAGAAATAATTGGCTTGTATTTAACGCATCCAATTCAGCCTGAGTTGTCAGCTGAAGAGACCATAAAGCAGATCAAAGCCCAAGGCGGACTGGTTTATATTCCTCACCCGTTTGAAACCGCTAGGAAGGGCCTGCATCCTGAGTGGATGGAAGAAATTCAAGACAAAATAGATATTATTGAAGTTTGCAACGGCCGGGCGTTTGCCCAAAATCGGGCTGCCCAAGCAGTCGTCTGGTCTAAATTAAACCAAGTCCCTGGAGCGGCCAGTAGTGACGCTCACGGCTGGCGCGGCATCGGCAAGACCTTTACGGAGGTCAATGGTTTGCCGAAACGCGAAACAGTGGTAGATCTGCTCAAAAATGGCGTCCCGGTGACTGATCGGCCTAGCCTCAGGGCCCTGCTCTACCCTAAATATTATCGGCTGCGCCGGCGTTTAGGCGGATCAATGCATGAATGATTTAGTTTACGCGCTGTTGTTTTTCCTTCCGGCTGGCGTTGCCAATGCCTCGCCAGTCTTCGCTAACAAAATTCCCCTATTGAATCGCTGGAATACACCGCTGGATTTTGGCCTCAGTTGGCGCGGTAAACGCGTGTTTGGCGACAATAAAAGTCTGCGCGGAGTGGTGTTTGGCACCTTGATTGGTGCCATTACAGGCGGACTAATTCAATCGCTGCATCCAGACTTTGTAAACGAAGTTCTCGCCACCTCTTTTGTTCCGGCTTTAAATTTAGTTATCCTTGGTGGAGCACTCGGCTTGGGATCCTTGGTTGGCGACGCCGTCGAGAGTTTTTTTAAGCGCCGAACGGGGATCAAACCAGGACATAGTTGGTTTCCTTTTGACCAGATTGACTACATTATCGGCGGATTGATCTTTGTATCACCCTTTGTTCGCCTGGACGTGCAGCTTATCGGTAGTGTTTTCCTGATCTATTTCGGCCTACATCTAGTATTCAGCTATATCGGTTATCTACTGCATCTAAAAGATAGGCCAATTTAGGCCAGCTTCGCCTGCACAAACGCCTCTGTGCAGATCATTTCACAGATCGTGTCGCGTCCAAAATGTTTAAACATGGACTCGGTTTGCGACGGCATGGCGCACAAACACTTATATTTCTTGTCCATTAAGCCGTCGGACAGTTTTACTAATATAGCGCAGTCTTCCGGCTCTACGAGTAATGGCCGGTCAATGTTAAAGAAAATGTTGAACTTTTCGTCCGCCAAGCGCATTTTTTCGTAAGTTTCGCGCAGCTCAACAGCATAATAGACGGTTATACCGTGGCCTGCGGCGGCTTTGGTGGCCCAGCTGGAAACAGTTTTGTGATCTTCATGCCCTGTCAGACCATCAGGTCCGAAGGTCAAAATACTATCGGGCTGATATTTATCGATGTAGCCTTTAAGTTTATTGACAGCTTCGGCTTCGTTTATGTCCTTGCAACCACCATCCGGATAGCCAAGCCAGTAATGGGTTTTTACACCTAATTCAGCTAGACCGTCGGTCATTTCCTGGGCCCTGATCTCGCCCAAGTGGTCGCTTGGCCAGCGTGATTCATCCTGAACTCCAGCCTCGCCTTTGGTAGCCGTTATGCAAACCACCGTTTGCCCGTTTTGGACGGCTGCAGCCATAATGCCGGCCGAGCAGTAAGATTCATCATCCGGATGGGCCCAAACCGATAAAATCGTCCCCAGGCTTTTGATATATGGGTGCGAGGCTATTGGTTTCATGGTCTTATTTTAGAGCTGTTTTAAGTTTTTCTATCAGATCAACTGGAGTGGGATTGAGCCCGTTCAGCAGCGCTAGGTACAAACTTACGAAGTCGCCCAACATTATAGTCCACAGGAGTTGCTCAAGTATTGTTTCGCCCTCTGCGTTCACTACTTCAGGGTGAGGTCGTTGGCCGGAAAGTAGGCGTTCGGTTACCTCAAACCGCTTTTGGACACGCTCATGTTCCAGATTGCTCCGAAGTTCAATTACAGTGTACGGCTTATCGACTGGATGGCTGGCCCAGCCCATAAATTCATTATGGTTAAACTCCGGATACTGATTGCACCAAGCTACGTTCTTGGCATTTTCGTTGAAATTAATCTTCCACTTGTAGCCTGCTGGCGATAGTTTCGGTCCGGAGTATATAACTGGGGATTTGCCCATACATTCTAACGCCAGCTGCTTGGCCAAATTCTTGCTGGTGGCTACACTCGGCAGCCAATCGGCCAGCTGATCCTTGAGCCATTCAGCGGCTTCCTGGATCTCACTAACCTTCCCCTGTCCAATTAATTGGGTTGGTTCCAGTGCTTGAACAAGGGCAGCAAAATTGTAAAATACCGCCATTCGCGGCTGTATGCCGGCAGGAATTTTATAAAATGGATAGCCTTTTTCTTCGGCC
>CAYXCB010000037.1:0-5822 GCA_964463635.1 uncultured Candidatus Saccharibacteria bacterium | reverse complement strand
CGCTTTAAGTAGTCATATTGTACGTCCTCCAGAGAGTCAGTTGTGGCTGACATTCCCTTTTTCTTGGTATCGTCGGGGCTATCGGTTAAGAATATAACTCCTTTACCGGTTTCATCTGACTTGCTCATTTTCTTGGTTGGATCTGCTAAGTCACGGATACGCAAACCTTGGTCCTTGCCAAAGAATTGGTGTTGCTCTTTGACTGCTTTTGGCACTGTAAACAAGTCGCCAAACAGCTTATTCATGCGCTCAGCTATGTCGCGTGTGAACTCCAGATGCTGGGTCTGATCATCGCCAACCGGCACATAAGTAGCCCCGTATAGCAAAATATCAGCTGCCATAAGTACTGGATAATCAAACAAGCCTGCGCTGACACTTTGTGCTGACTTGGGCGGCCCATATACTGCTGGGCTACCATAAGTAGTAACACCTATTTCAATCTGATGTAGATCAGTTTTACTTTTTTCTTTGAATTGAGTCATTCTGGATAATTCACCCATATATGCAAATGAGTTCAAAATAATTGTTAGTTCGCTGTGGGCCGGAACGTAACTCTGACGATATAGGTTTATGTCTGGGTTATCAAATGGCAATCCAGCCGCCACAAACACTTTCAGGTTCCGCATAATTTGCTCTTGGAGCTTGCTGTGGTCAATCGGTGTCGTGAAACTATGAAGATCTGGTACGAATAGATTTATCTGGTAATCCCCAGCATGTTTTTTCGCCATATCAACCATAGGCAACAGAGCGCCCAGGTAATTGCCAATATGAAGGTCATTGTTGGCTCTAAGACCGGTTAAAATTACAGATTTACTCATTGAATTACTAGCATTATACCTCAATTACTTCATCAGTTGTGTCGTGAATGTGGACTGATCCTAGGGGCTCACAAGCAACAATACCTAAGTCTGCTGCTATTTCTAAGCAGCTTCGGTTATCCAGTGGATTTCTTTCCACTTTATTGTCCCGCAAGAGCTCTCTAGCTTCTTGTTCGCTTAACATGCTCTCCCTTTACGTTTAAAAAACCGCCTCTTTCGGCGGTCTTAGTTTTCTAAAGTGTTTTTAGCACAGAGAACTAACCGCCTCAGTTGAGTCGGTAAAGTAAAAATAGTTCCAAGCGTTAAATTTTAACATGAGTACATTGTACCACTATTGTCAAGTAGCTTGATCCTTATTTAACAGCTTATTGAGGACATAGATTAAAATTAATGCCAAAGTGGCATGCAATAGTGCTCTACCGGTGCCAAAAGTTCTAGCAATCTGCGCTGTAGTCAGTAGTATGGCGCAGGAGCCGATTATTAAGAACTGAAGATTACTTTTACCGGCAGCTAGAACTATAGCTGCTATTCCACAGGCTGTAATTGGCAGCAGTATCAGCATTGAGCCTAGCGCTTCGTGAACTGGCGCTGTTTGCGGGCGCCCTTGAGGCCGAATTTCTTGCGTTCTTTTTCACGGGGGTCACGGCCTAATAGCTCGGCTCGGCGCAGGGTTGGTCGTAAGTCTTCGTTCATAACAGACAGTGCTTTAGCGATGCCCAAACGTATGGCGTCAACTTGGCCACTTTGGCCGCCACCGGAAACCACAGCACTAATGTCATATTTAGCACTTTCCATCTCTAGAACTGCGAAGGGTTTCTGGAGTTCATGTAACAAATATTTGCTATCAGCTAAGTATTCGTTGACATCCTTGTCATTGACCGTAAACTGGCCTTTGCCATTGGCAAATAATCGGACCCGGGCAGTCGCACTTTTGCGGCGTCCTAGGGCGTAGTAATAATTCTTAGCAGCCATCACAAACTCCTTTCAGGAGTAAAATTCAAACACCAAAATTCAAATTTCAAACTTTTGGGATTTAAGATCTGAGACTTTTTTGAAGTTTGAAACTTGAAGCTTGAAATTTTCATGATTTCTCCTTGAGAGAAATTAAGGTGGGTTTCTGAGGGTCGTGGTTATGCTCGGCACCTTTATAGACTTTCAGCCTGAGCAAACGCCCATCGCGAAGCTTGTTGACCGGCAGCATGCCGCGAATGGCTTGGATTACGGCTCTGGTTGAATCCTTGTCCATAACTTCTTGCAGCGTAGCTTCTTTAAGGCCACCCGGGTAGCCGCTGTGGCGGTAGTACATTTTCCCAGCCCGTTTGTTGCCGGTAACAACTAGTTTGTCAGCGTTGATAACAATTACATAATCGCCAGTGTCGATGTGCTTGGTGAAGGTAGGCTTCTCTTTGCCGGTTAACAAAGTTGCGGCTCGAGTCGCCAAACGGCCCAGTGGTGCTTCAGATGCATCTAAAACATACCATTTGCGGGTTACGTCAGTCGGTTTGGCGCTAAAGGTCTTCATTTGGCCGCCTTGGCTTTGACCGGCGTCTTTTTAGTGGCGACGGGCTTTTTAGGCACTGACTTCTTCTCTGCGGCTGGTTTAGCTACTGGAGCTGACTTTAGGTCGTCAACGAAACTGACTTTAGCCATTGGCGCGTTGTCACCGCGGCGGTTAATAGTCTTTTCTATGCGCAGGTGCCCGCTGGTGCGGCCCTTAAGTTTAGGCGCGATGTCGTCAACTAGCTTGTGGGCGCTCTCAACGGTTTGTAGTTTGCTGATAATCTGGCGGCGGTTGTGCAAGTCGCCTTTTTTGGCCTTGGTAATTAGCTTCTCCACGTAAGGTACGATTTCTTTGGCCTTTGGCAAGGTAGTTTCAATAGATTCGTACTTCACCAATGAATCAGCCAGGCCCTTAACTAGGGCTCGGCGCTGATCGCGTTCGCGGTGAAATTTTCTACCTTTGTATCCGTGCCTATGCATAGTTGCCTCCGGCAACAGTTGACAGCTTACAGCTAACAGCTAACAGCTGGGCCGCAGCTAAAAACTGTTTACTGTGTACTGTGTACTGTTTACTCATTCTAGAGCTCCAACTCCGCTAACTTTTCCTTAACTTCGTCTAAAGCCTTGCTGCCAAAACCCTTTAGTTCCCGAAGTTCTGAATCACTAAGGCTAAACAAATCTTTTAAGGTGTGGATCTCATTGTTAATCAGGGCATTTGTGGTGCGGGCTGACAGATTCAAGTCTTCGATTGAAGTCATAAGTTCGGCTGGTTCGTCACCTTCTTCGCCAGTACCGGCTTCGCTGCTAGCTGTCAGCGGCGCGCCGCTTTCAACTCGAGTTTGACCGGCTAAAGCCGTGTATTGGTTGACCAAAATAGCAGCAGCTTCTTCAAAAGCGTCCTGAGGCGTGATGGAACTGTCAGTATCAATCGTCAGTAACAACTTATCCAGGTCGGTCATCTGGCCGACACGGGTGTTTTCTACCTTATAACGGACACGAGTCACGGGGGTAAAGATAGCGTCAAGCGCGATCATATCCGAGCTCTTGCGGGCTGTAACTTCTTCTATAGTGCGGTAGCCCCGGCCGGTTTCGACGACGATGTCCATGCTAAATGTAGACTTGTCGTCGTCCAGGGTCGCTATAACATGGTCTGGGTTAACGATCTCAACATCAGCGTTAGCTGCTATATCTTTAGCTGTAATAGAGCCTTTGCCCTTTTTTTGGATGCGTAAGGTTTGGTTTTCGTCGCCAAAGACGCGGAATCGCACGCCCTTGAGGTTCAACATGATATCGACAATATCTTCTTTAACACCTTTGACGGTGGTAAACTCGTGAGTCGCGCCTTCAATACGGAACGCTGTAATGGCCGCACCGGCAATGCTTGATAATAGTACCCGGCGAAGCGAGTTGCCGAGCGTCATACCGTAACCGCTGTGCAGCGGCTCAATTACAAACGTAGCGCTTGTAGGCGAATGATCGTCGACCTTTACTAGACTTGGGGTGTGAATTGACTTTGACATAACTTTTCTCTATCGTCCTTTCGTTAGCGTGAGTAGTATTCCACAATTAGTTGTTCATTGATGTCAGGCTCAGCCTCTAGGCGAGTCGGCACTCCAGTTACCGTAATTATAAATTTCTTACGATCAACTTTAAGCCACCCGGGTAATTCAGCAGGAGCTGGGCTAACATCTTCCAATTTCTTGAAGTATTCAGTCTGCTTGCCGTGGTCTCGAACTTCTAAAACATCACCAGATTTCAGACGAATTGAAGGAATGTCGACTCGCCGGCCATTTAGTGTGAAATGGCCATGAGTGACTAATTGACGGGCGGCTCGGCGCGATGGGGCTAGGCCGGCGCGGTAAACAGCGTTATCGGCGCGCTGTTCCAAGAACTGCAGCAAAATTTCACCGGTTTGGCCTTGGCCACGACCAGCTTCTTTTATCAGGTTGCTGAACTGACGCTCAAGCAAGCCGTAAAGGCGTTTAACCTTTTGTTTTTCCCGTAGCTGCAGCGAATACTGGCTAGGTTTATTGCGGGAATAGCGTCCACCGCCGCCCTGTTGGCCAGGCGGCGTCGAGCGCTTAACTAGAGCCTTATGAGCTTTAGGATGAAGCGCGTAGCCTTCACGGCGGGACATTTTGACAATACTGCCTGTATCTCGTGCCATTATGCAATCTCCCTTCGGTCAATTGAGCTGACAGTCAACAGCTGACAGCTGACAGCTGAGCCAAAGACGACTGTGTACTGTTTACTGTTAGCAGTAAGCTGATGTTGAGTGAAACGAAGCATTAGACTCTCCGCGCTTTCTTGGGCCGCGTACCGCCATGCGGTACCCCAGTTACGTCTCTAAGACTTTCAACATGTATATCTAGATTCGCCATAGCCCGGACAGCCGCTTCACGGCCAAGGCCAATGCCTTTTATGAATACATCAGCTTTTGTCATGCCATATTGCTGCTTGACCGCGTGGCCAGCTTTTTCAGCCGCCACTTGAGCCGCATAGGCTGTGCCTTTCTTGGAACCGCGAAAACCGCAGCCTCCGGCGCTGGCGGTAGTCAACACACCGCCCTTATTGTCTGTAAAAGTCACAATCGTATTATTGAACGTGGCTAAAATATGTAATTGCCCGCTAGGTACGCTGCGCTTAACCTTCTTCTTTTTGGGTGCAGCTGGCTTTTCAGCAACCGCCGTGGCGGTTGTTTCCGCAGCATCATCAGCATTAGCCGAGGTGCTGGACTGCACTTCGCTTGCTTCTGGGGTTGTAGTAGTTGTAATATCTTCTTCTGCCATAATTTGCCTTAGGTCTTAGACGCTGATTTAGGTTGTGAGCCGCCTATAGCGATCTTGCGGCCGCGTCGGGTTCGAGCGTTGGTGCGTGTCCGTTGGCCACGGCTCGGTAGGCCATTCTTGTGCCGGATACCCCGATAAGAGTTGATATCCTTGAGACGCTTAATGTTGCCGGCAACTACACGCTGCAATTCGCCCTCAACTAGATAAGCGTCGTTGATTAGGTCTTGGATCTTGGAGATTTCACTATCAGTCAGGTTCTTGACCCGTACAGTTGGATCAATTTTGGCCTTTTCTAGGATATCGCGGCTTGATTTAGGGCCAATACCATGGACATAAGTCAGCGCCACGTGGACTTGCTTATTGTCAGGAATTGTTACACCGGATATTCTAGCCATCAGTCACTCCCTCCGGTCGTTCCAATTTTCAATTCACAATTTTCAATTTTCATTGATGGAAAATGCTTCGCATTTCTTTTTTCTTTGATAAATGAGAAATGAGAAATTACTGGTAAATGGTAAATGGTAAATGGTAAATTGAGCATAGCGACCTAGCCTTGCCTCTGCTTGTGACGAGGTTTAAGTTTGTTGATAACGTATAAACGGCCCTTGCGGCGGACAATTTTATCATCAGGACTGATTTTCTTTACGCTTGCACGCACTTTCATGCGGATCATCTCCTTATCTGGGGGTGACACACTGCCTTATAGTTTATGATT
>CAYXCB010000036.1:0-6183 GCA_964463635.1 uncultured Candidatus Saccharibacteria bacterium | reverse complement strand
CTGCACCAAACTATGAGCCCCATTTGGGGCTTTTAGTTTGGTTAAGTTGTTGAGAACCGTACTGCGTAGCAGAGGTTCGATCTTCGAGGACGCGCACAGGAACTTGTTCCGAGCACGCCGCAAGAAGTAAACATCCTACACCTTGCACCACAGATTAGAGCGTTATGTACGCTAGAACTTTTTGATACAATATTGATATGAACTGTCCTACATGCGACAAACCTATGCGTAAAGTTCGTTGGGAAATTACGAATAACTTTAAGGTTGGTAAAGACTTTAAGGAATACGATAAGTTCACTTACGAATGTAAGGATAATGACATATGGGTAACGACTGAGGTTCCGCTCGCTACAAAATCTCCTACTAAGTTACCAAAATAGTTCTGACCTTGCAAAGAACAGTGCACCATGGAATTCCAACAAGATTTGCCTTAGCCCCTCAATAGGGACAAACTAGACAGTGTAATGAGCAGAAAACCAGGTCAAATACGATTTATAACATCAAAACCGATCTATTTCAGGATTTGGGTTGTTATATTAGTAGCATTAGCCACTACGACATTTCTACAGCTAAGAAAGCCTAGCAGCTTTAACGATGTGCTACACGGTCATGATTGGTCGTATTTATCAGGCGCTACTGTAACAAAAGAAGGCGTGCAGATAACACCTCTGAACCAGAGTATTATCCACCAAGACGGTTCTCAGGCACAATTAAACCCCCCTGTGAATGTACGCGGTTCGCACCTAGTGTTTTCTGGCGACTTTGAAGTAAAGGCGACTATGCAGGGCATAGATGATGGTGCTTCACTGCAACTTTATGGACAAGTTCCGATTATTTATGATGAATGGCGCCAGGAAAGGCCGAGCCTTAGAATTGATGTTTCGAGCAAACATGTAGAAGCGCGTATTTGGGACGGAAATTCAACGACTCCGATGGATATACGAAGCTACAATGTCGACCTAAAAAACAATGCTGTACTAAACATGAAACGGAAAAATGGCAAAATCATTCTCACTATCAACGGCAATACTTTAGGTCTTATGCCTGACCACAGCATTTTTAATGACGGTAGACTTTGGTTTGGGGCTGATGGAAATGACAAGGGTGATGGCTGGCTACTCAGTAACTTACAAGCGCGATCAATCGGTAAAGGCAAGCTGGAAGTTATAGATGCTCCGCCGCTTGCAGTCAATCATGATGATCCAAATCTGTTACGCAACCTTGCAGATCAGCTGCCTAGAAAAATAAAGATTGGCGCAGCTGTCTCGGTGAACACATTGTTTACTGATCAACGCTACCGAAACATTGCAATGAGCGAATTTAACTTAGTAACCCTTGAAAGCAGCGTCAAGGCACAATTTATCCATCCATCCCAAAATAAATATGATTTTACCGACGCTGATAATATTGTGGCTATGGCAGAAGCAAATGGTCAGGCTGTACATGGCCATACCTTAGTTTTTGCCAAATCTAATCCTTCCTGGATAACAGACGCGCCTACGGCAGATCTGCCTGGGATAATGGCCAATCATATTACAAATGTTGTCGGACATTTTAAAGGACGGATTGCCACATGGGATGTCGTCAATGAGCCTCTGTCGGAAAAGGATGAAGACTATGAGAATGGAGGGCTTGGATTGCGTACATCTTTTTGGCAAAGGGCTATGGGCGAAAGTTATATCGACCAAGCATTTATCGCTGCCAGGGCGGCTGACCCTTCGGCAAAACTCTATCTCAACGATTACGGCATAGAGCACGGCGGCCAGCGATGGGATGCCTTATTGGCACTTGTGCAACGATTGAAGAGCCGCGGCGTTCCTATTGATGGGGTGGGTTTTGAAGCTCATGTATATGAGACTACAGATAAGATTGACTTTGAAACTCTCCGAGCGCACATGAAAGCAATAGCCGATTTAGGACTAAGTGTTAGGATTTCGGAAATTGATGTTACCGGGAAAGATCCTCAGTTCCAGAATGATCAATACTCGGGTGTTTTATCGGTATGTATCAGTGAGCCGAGCTGCACTTCGTACACTACCTGGGGAGTATCGGATCTTTATGGATCAACAACAGTTGCCGATAGGTATCCGCTATTACTTGGCAGCAGTTTATTATGGGATACAGACATGAATCCCAAGCCAGCTTATACCGCCCTCCAGGATACGTTCAAGAAGAGCCTAGCACCCTAAGTAGTAGGTTTGAGCGTGATAAGCATAGTTCTAACCTCTCGCTTATCACCCTGTGCCAAAAGACTTAATACAACATAGATAAGCATTTTGTGCTATACTATAAGCAAGTAAGTGGTTACTCTTTGTTCTCCGTCTTTATAATTTGCCTTCAAGGCTCATATCATCGCGGTTAGCAGTACTAAACGCACTCGATATTAGCTAAAAGAAGGATTTTTTATTATGACGGCGAAACTATTTATGGACAGCTTTACCCCTGGTGCAACGAAAATTCAAAAACACATTGAAATTGTAAGTTCAACAAATAGTTTACTGAGCTCCATGGGAAAAGAGTCGCGTGAGGCTGTGTTAGCTCTGTTAAGTCAACACTATACGAAGGTAGGGATTACTATCGTAAATAACCTTATAGATCTGCAATGGCTGGTTTCCATGCGGCCAGATTTAGTATTCATGGGAATGAAATTTGTGTCATCAGACTCAAAACTGGGCCTGCAGGATCCTAGCAAGATCTGGATAGCAGATTTTCTAGATGGGCATGGAATCGCATACACTGGCTCGAACCACCTGGCTCATGAGCTGGAGCTCAACAAAGACCTGGCCAAACAGCGGATACTCGATGCAGGCCTACAGACTTCTCCGTTTTATGTTGCGAGGCAGCATCAATTTAACGCGCATGAAACGAAATTAAAATTCCCAGTTTTTATTAAACCGACTAATCGTGGAGGCGGTACTGGAATTGATAGCGCCTCCATTGCCCGCAACGAAGTCCAGCTGCAAGCAAAAGTTCAGTCAATTGCAAACGAACTACAGTCAGACTCATTAATCGAAGAATATTTGCCTGGACGAGAGTTCAGTGTAGCCATATTGAAACAAGAGCATTCCGGAGAGTTTTTGGTGTTGCCGATAGAAAAGGTTGCTCCCAAAGATAAAGACGGAGAACGCATGCTAAGTAGGCATGTAAAATCATCTGATGTTGCAGTTGACCTAAAGATTACAGATAAGGTTACTAGGGCTGGAGTTAGTGCAATAGCGATCAAGGTATTTCATGCCCTAGGGGCACGTGATTACGGGCGCATTGACATCCGTTTCGATAAAGTTGGTACACCACATTTCCTAGAGGCGAATCTTATACCAAGCATACTTAATGGCTATGGCAGCTTTCCTAAAGCTTGTGAGATGAATGCCGGCATGAATTACGAGACAATGATTCTGAGCATTGTGAGATTAGGGCTAGCACGAAACACGGCCGCTACTCATCAAGAGGTTGAACCTGTCTTAGATGCTCTGTTTAATCATATTGCAACACCCGAACTTGCTTAGACTTGTTATATAACTACTTTGCGGGGTCGAAGAACTTTCTTCCGACCGCCTGTTTTTACAATCAGTTTCTTGAGCTGTTCATCGATCTGATCAGCTTCAGCTTGCATGCCAATTGATTCATAAGCCTTTTGCAGCAGTGAGTAGCTTTCATTGTTGGGCTCGAGCTCAACGGCTTTTTGCAGTTCTTCTAGCATAAGTTTGTCATTTCCTAGTTTTTCCTGGACCTTGGCGTAGGCAATGTGACGTGCTGCTAAGCTATCTTCCAGTTTTAGAGCTTGTTCAAAGGCCGCTGAGGCTTTCAGGTAATTCTCTGTTTCATAATAAATTAACCCTAAGTTGTGCAAACTGGACGCCGTAGGCTCAATCGAAGAGGCGATCTCAAAGCAATCGATGGCGTCTTTGAATTCTTTCTGCTTGGCGTAAAGGATGCCTAAACGGTTGTAAGCGGCGGCATTCTTTTCGTCTATTTTCAGGATTGTCAGCAAGGCTTTTTCAGCTCTAAGAAAGCGGTTTTCACGCATGCCCTGGTGGGCGATGTCCCACAATTTACCTAATTTATCACTTATTCTACGGGGTAAGGCTGAGAGCTCTTCGTCCCGCGGTTTGGCGGCTCTGAAGGCTAGGATTCCGAATGCAGCCACAATTGCAAGTTCAAACATTTACGCCCCCCTCACCAGCCACCACACTCCCTGGCAGAGCCAGGAACTCTGCTGGCTTCTTGGCACAGGCCTCAATTTTCTCCTCCGAGGCTCTTGTCACTGTATTTTCTATACGGCTCCATTCACTTCTCGGAGATAACTTGTGTCCTGCACTCAAGTGAGAACGGCGTAACATACCAAAATAGTATACTACAAGTGTAAAAATAGGTCGGTTAATAGTAACTTGGTGTTGGCGCTTTTGCTCATGTCGATCTGGGCTTGATAAACCGCCTTGGAGCTGGCAATCAGGCGTTTCAGTTTGTCCCTATCGCCCGTTTGGGCAATTACGGCTCCTAGAACTCGTTGCAGGGCGTATAAAAGCGTATTTATATAGGGTTTTTGCTTGGCTAGGCCATCGACAAGCAGTAGTCGCTTAAAACTGTCTGATTTTACAATATTCTTGGCTTCCTCAATGGCTCGAGTCAGGTCATGCTCGCTGTCGTCCAATAAAGCCTGAAGCAGGCCGATATAACCACCGCTTAAATGGTAAGCCCTAGTAATAGCTGACTTAGGCTGCTCAAAGTGTTCTATTGCTAGTTCCAGGGATATTGGCAGTACTTGGATAGCTTGGGTACGGGAATAAATCGTTGGTTTTAGCGACATAGAGCCATCGGTTGTCAGTACGATAACCGTGTCAGCTGGCGGCTCTTCCAGGATCTTTAACAGGGCATTCTGGGCTTCATCGCCCATTTTGCCGCCATCTTGGATAATTACGACCCGACGAATCAGTTCCTTGCCTGGTTTCTTTAGCCGCAAATAGTTTTGGAGTTCTCGAACTTGCTCTATGCCGATACTGGTTTCGCCCGCGACGACATAAATATCATCTGAACGCTTAGTTTTAAGCAGCTGATGAGCCAATGCCTGAGCTAAATGCTTTTTGCCGGCACCTGGCGGCCCAATTAGGCAAAGGGCGTGGGCTGGATCGCTGATAAAGTTGGCTAGTATAGCCCGGGTACTGGGGTGGATAAGCAAATCATCCATCCCGTTAGAGATCCTTTCTGTTCGATGTCGTGGTTTCGGTTATCAGCAAGTACTTCATGATGTGGCAATCTCTAACGGGATCCATTATACGATTCCATTTGTTTAGTAAAGTTATCCGGCAGCGGGCTTTCAAATACTTTATGTTCCCCTGATGGCAACTTTAGCTCTAAAGAAACCGCGTGCAGGAATAATCGGTCAGCTTCTTCGCCGCCGTACAAATGATCGCCGACAATTGGGTGCCCGGTTTCGTGCAGATGTACTCGAATTTGATGGGTGCGCCCGGTCTCGGGCTCTAGCCGGACTTTATCGTGAGAACCTACGCTTTCTTCTACGAAATATTTGGTTCGAGCTTCTTTGCCGGTGGGATCGGCTCTAAATGTCTGCGGTCGGCTAGGGTTTCTAGCGATTGGCATATCAATTATAGCTTCGAGTGGCTCCAGATGGCCGCTAACTATTGCGATGTAGGTCTTCTTGACCTGTCGTTTAGAGAATTGTTTCTGGAGAAAACTCATGGCTTCAGCATTCTTAGCGCAGACCATGACACCACTTGTCACTCGGTCAAGCCTATGGACTATGCCAGCTCTCTCGCCTTCTTGGTCTGCCTGCCCGTCTTTCCAGTCAGACAGGCGGGGTTTTTGCCTGACAAACGAAGCCACTGACGGCTCATTCCAGAATTTTCCGCGGGAATGGCTGATTACGCCAGCTGGCTTATCAATGACGAGCACATCTTTGTCCTCATATAGAATCGGTAAGTCAATATCCTCGATCTGCTCCAGCTCGGTCGGATCAAAATTAATCGCTACTTTGTCTTTTTCACGGATCCTATAGCCCGGCTTGCTTACCTCGCCGTTAACCAGCACTTTGCCCTCATCGATCAAACGGGCGGCGTAAGAACGGCTCAGGCCAGGATGCTTAGCAAGGACATAATGGTCTAACCGATTCATAGTTTAAAGTCTGAGGCCGACGGCTTTTTGGACATTGAGGAGCTTGTTATTAGC
>CAYXCB010000035.1:0-6351 GCA_964463635.1 uncultured Candidatus Saccharibacteria bacterium | reverse complement strand
AGAACTAAAACGTGTTCATCGTTCCAGAAAGTTGCCCGGCGGCGTGGTACTAGTTGGCGGAACGGCTAAATTGCCTGGTATAGCCGATTTTGCCAAGGAAAAGCTACAACTGGCAGCTCGACTTGGCCAACTCCAGCCTCTTGGCGGACTCCTTGATACAGTAGCTGATGAAGCCTATTTCGCGGCTGTCGGACTAATGATGCTTGATATGCTGCTGGTTCCAGCACCACAAAATTACTCAGGCGAACCAAACGGCAATGCCTTTGGCATCGTCGATGATATTTGGAAGCGCTTAAAGCGCCGCAAATAGGTTCAGCCCACCCGAAAATTTATGCAAGCTCACCAAAGCAGTTTCTAGACCTGGTATATATGATATACTTGCCTACGTATAATGTTAGTTATTGTAAGGGGTTAAGTATTCATGCCACAAGTTGCACCTGCTATTGAGACGTTCGCACGTATAAAAGTTATTGGCGTGGGAGGGGCAGGCGGCGCCGCGATTAACCGAATGGTTGATGCCGGCGTTGAAAACGTTGAGTTTATTGCTGTCAATACCGACGCCCAGGCCTTGCATCACTCCAAAGCTCATACCAAGATCCATATTGGCCGCGACGCGACTAAAGGCTTAGGCGCTGGCGCTGACCCAGCGATCGGCCAAACTGCCGCTGAAGAATCACTGGACGACATCAAGAAAGCAGTTGAGGGCGCTGACATGGTCTTTATTACCATCGGCGCTGGTGGTGGCACGGGCAGCGGAGCCGGCCATATCGTGGCTAAAGCAGCCAAAGAAGCTGGCGCACTTGTTGTAGGTTTTGCTACAAAGCCATTTGCCTTTGAAGGCGAGAAACGACGCCGCAACGCTGATACAGCCGTTGAAAAATTGCGCACATCAGTCGACACCCTAATTGTTATCCCTAATGACCGGTTGCTCCAGACAATTGACCGTCAAACACCGCTACTTGAAGCCTTTAAAGTGGCTGACGATGTACTTCGCCAAGGCGTCCAAGGTATTTCTGATCTGATAACCGTCCATGGCCTGATTAACCTCGACTTTGCAGACGTAAAAACAGTTATGGCCAATGCTGGCTCTGCCCTTATGGGCATCGGCCGAGCTTCTGGCGAAAACCGAGCCATCCAAGCCGCTCAGCAAGCCGTTGAATCGCCGCTACTGGAAGTTTCAATCGATGGTGCACGCGGCATCCTGTTTAACGTTATTGGCGGTATGGATATGTCCATGCACGAAATTAACAGCGCCGCCGAAACTATAACGGCCGCAGCCGACCCGGATGCAAACATTATCTTTGGAGCTACTATCAACCCCGAACTTGAGGGCGAGGTCATCATCACAGTTGTGGCTACAGGCTTCGACGCTGCCTATTTTAATAAGCGGGCTCCCACCGAGCTGGCACTTACTCCAGAAGAAACTCCTGCTGAAGAATCAACTACTGACACGCCGGCGCCTGACGAAAACGTTATGAAAGATATTGACATGGACCTAGAAGATTCCACATCGGGCGATGATTTTCATAGCGATAAGCCAATGCCAAACATTTGGACTTTGGACAGTAATCATGACGACTCGAATCCAACTGACACTCCAGCCGGTACAGTCGTAACGCCCGATGATGACGAAGAAGAGGAGCTAGAAAAGCCCAGTTTCTTGCGCCGTTTAGCCAAAAGAAAGAAAAAGTCCGAAAAAGACGATGAAAAAACAGATGAGAACAGCGACGAATCCAAGTAAATAATACACCATAAAAATGCTTGCAAAACGCTATAGGTAGGGTTATTCTAGGTGTCATAGGCACTATATGTAGAAATAAAAATATAGTGCTCGTACGTTCAAGAGTGAACACATTTTTATGTCTGACTGGAGTTCGAAAAGATACTATGACGAACGCAGCAGCCATTTTCTTACGACGAAGCATAGCTTAGGCTATGTTGAGGAATAAAAAATGGGTGATGTGCCGGCAGAGTTCTTTGCAGAACAGTCGAGACATTAAAATATGTTCAATATAAATGTTTTACACATCTTGATAAGCGTAGGAGCTAAAAAAGCAGAAAATTCACAAGCTCGTCTGCAAAGACGGTATTTTAAGCCCCGTGTGTTTTATCAAGAAGTGGGCAAGGAGTAATGCATATGAAATGCAGCCAATGCCAGCATATTGACACGAAAGTTATTGAGTCGCGGGATGTCAGCGAGGGTGAAGCAATTCGCCGCCGCCGCGCCTGCACTAAATGCAACTTCCGCTTTACGACCTATGAACGTATCGAACGTCCACAGATAATAGTCGTTAAGAACAACGGAAATCGCGAGCTCTTTAATCGTGAAAAGCTGTTAGCTGGTTTGTATCGGGCAACAGAGAAAACTCCTGTTACAAGTCTTCAATTAGAACGGTTAGTCTCGAGTATCGAGCAGGAAATATACGCCTGCGGCGACACCGAGGTCAACTCCGCGAAGATCGGGGAACTCGTAATGGACGGTTTATCCAAGCTTGATGAAGTGGCTTACGTGCGCTTTGCGAGCGTCTACCGACGCTTCAAAGACATCGCCGGGTTCGAACGCGAATTGTTACAGATACGCGAGCGCCGAACATCCGTTAAGGACTAGGGAACTTTAACGGCTCCCCCAGACTATCAACTGCGGTTGATGGCCCTGGAGAGCAACAGTACGTTTGAGAGACCGTACGAAAACTCTAAACAAAAAATAAAATACAATTAATACAACTTAGGAGTGAGGGTATTATGGGACAAACAACAATCCTGGAACGCAGGCGGCTATTTACGCCGCAGGGATCAAAAGCTTACGACCAGCTAAAATGGTCGGCGCGGGATTCTATAATCAAGAATCCGATGACATCGAAGCCGGTGTTCGAACAAAAAAACGTGGAGTTTCCCGAGGGCTGGTCTCTCAACGCCATTAACATCGTGGCGCAGAAGTACTTTACTGGTACTCCAGGCACCGAAGGCCGGGAAAGCTCATTGAAGCATCTAATTGACCGGGTAGCCGACACGATTACCCGCCAAGGGCTTCAGGAAGGCTATTTTGAAACCGAGGCGGAAGCCGAAGACTATCGAGAAGAGCTAAAGTACGTGCTAGCTACCCAGCGGGCGGCCTTTAACTCTCCGGTCTGGTTTAACATCGGTGCTCCCGAACGGTCACAGCAAGCTAGCGCTTGTTTCATTTTGGCCGTTGAAGACACCATGCCAGCTATTCTTAACTGGTACCGGGAGGAAGGCATGATCTTTAAGGGCGGTTCGGGCTCGGGCATTAACCTCAGCACTATCCGATCATCGGCCGAACAGTTAGGCAAGAGCGCCGGTACGGCCTCAGGCCCGATTAGTTTCATGCGCGGCGCTGACGCTTCAGCCGGCGCTATTAAAAGTGGCGGCAAAACCCGTCGGGCAGCTAAAATGGTTATCCTGAACGCCGATCATCCGGATATTGAAGAATTCATCTGGACCAAAGCCCTAGAGGAGCGCAAGGCGCGCGACCTTGAAGCAGCTGGCTGGGACATGAGCTTGGACGGCAAGGACATCCACTCGGTCCAGTTCCAAAACGCCAATAACTCAGTCCGAGTCACCGATGAATTCATGAAAGCGGTTGAAAGCGACGGCAACTGGGACCTAAAGGCCGTTACTACGGGGAAAACCGTCAAAACCGTCAAAGCCAAGGACCTATTCCGCCAAATAGCTGAATCAGCTTGGGAGTGTGCCGACCCTGGAATGCAGTTTGACACTACGATTAACAACTGGCATACATCGCCAAACGCTGGCCGCATCAACGGCAGTAACCCTTGTAGCGAGTACATGCACCTCGATAACTCAGCCTGTAACCTGGCGTCCTTGAACCTGTTGAAGTTCTTAAATGAAGACAGTACGTTTGATATCAAAGCCTTCATTCACACGGTAGAGCTTATTTTTACCGCCCAGGAAATCCTGGTTGGCTACAGCGAGTACCCGACGGAAAACATTACCAAAAACGCCAAGGCTTACCGCGAGCTAGGTATCGGCTACGCCAATTTAGGGGCTCTGCTGATGGCTTTAGGCTTGCCATACGACTCTGACGAAGGCCGCGCCTTGGCAGCAGCTATAACGGCCCTGCTGACAGGCCAAGCTTATGCCACTAGTGCTCGGATTGCTAATCGAGTCGGGCCATTCGCCGGTTTCCATAAGGACCGCGAAGGTATGCTCAAGGTATTAAAGATGCACCGGGAGGCTGTCTCCACTATCGACGCTAGCTATGTGCCTGAGGAACTCCTCAGTGCTGCGGCTAACTCGTGGGATGAGGCCGTTGAGCTAGGCCAGCTGTACGGTGTGCGCAACGCTCAAGCTAGCGTGCTAGCGCCAACCGGTACGATTGGCCTGATGATGGACTGTGATACTACCGGTATCGAACCAGACCTAGGCCTGGTTAAAGTCAAGAAATTAGTCGGCGGCGGTACCATGAGCATCGTTAACCAAACTGTGCCCCGCGCACTAAAAGTACTCGGCTACACAAAAGCCCAAGTCGATGAGATTGTTAACTATATTGATGTAGAGAAAACAATACTTGGCGCGCCTCACCTCAAGAAAGGCCATGAAGCCGTATTCGCTTGTTCGATGGGCGACAACGCCATTCACTACATGGGCCACGTAAAGATGATGTCAGCAGTACAACCATTTATCTCTGGCGCCATCAGCAAAACCGTAAACATGCCCGAAGAAGCTTCAGTTGAAGATGTTGAACAACTACACCTGGAGTCTTGGAAGCTAGGCCTTAAGGCTGTTGCGATTTACCGTGACAACTGCAAGGTAGCCCAGCCATTGTCCATGGCCAAAAAAGACGGCGCTAAGGAAGAAGTTGCTGCTACTAGCGGCATAGCCCTAGACGATAAAATCGTTATCCGCAGTGCGGTACGGCGTGAAATGCCGCAAGTGCGCAACTCGAAAACCTTTGGTTTCCATGTAGCTGACAGCAAAGGCTTCTTCACCGTAGGCGAGTATGATGACGGCACTCCTGGAGAATTGTTCATTAGCACCTCGAAACATGGTTCAACCTTGCGAGGCCTGTTTGACGCCTTTGCTATAAGCATCAGTTACGGCTTGCAGCATGGTGTGCCGCTAAAGAACTACGTCCGTACCTTTAGCCACATGAGCTTTGCGCCCGCTGGTATCACGGACGACAAGGATATCCGGACCGCTTCGTCGATTGTCGATTACATCTTCCGTCGCTTGGCTCTCACATACCTATCGTTTGACGACCGACTAGAGTTAGGCCTAGCTTCAATCGATGACATGCCCGTAGAGCAAACCAGCTTGTTAGAGGAAGCAGCTGCCACCCAAGAAATTCTAAGAGATCCAGTGCCAGAAGTTGCTGAACCAAAAGTAGCCGAGGCCAAAGTGGAAGCTCCAACTCAGACGCTCCAGGTTGAAAAGCCTAAGAAGTCTACCAAGAACGACGACTCAGCACCCATGTGCTACAACTGCGGCAACCAAACGCAAAAAGCCGGATCATGTTACGTCTGTACTAGCTGCGGCTCCACAACCGGCTGTAGCTAGAAGTAAAAGGTTAATATGGCAGAGTTTGACGCAGTAGGTGATCAATTCATTGGTTACTATGGTAGTACCAGAGGGCATGTCCGCGAAGTTCTCACTAGAGAAAACTTGAGCGAGTACTTGCCCTCGGTGCCGAGTGCCATTATGGATATAGGTGGCGGTGATGGCCGTGACGCTGAATGGCTGGCCAGCTTGGGTTACGATGTAACTCTGGTGGATCCATCGGCTGGAATGGTTGCTAAAGCTAAACGGCGGTTTAAGAAGTCTGGTGTGGATGTAAAAGTTCACAACATGGAACCTGATGAGATAGCAGAACACTTTCAAGGCCAAGAATTTGATGTCGTGCTTTCACACGGGGTATTGATGTATTGCGAGAACGACCCCGAGGGACATTTGCACCTTCTTAGTCAGCTAGCTCGGGAAGGTGCGACTATTTCGTTGCTCACAAAAGGTTTCGGGGGTGCTTTAGATCGAGCCCTTCATAAGCAGGATACTGGCATGGTAGCTGATCTAATCGAAAATGAGAAATGCGTGAATAACCTAGGCTTAAGGGTGTGGGCTTTTCGCCCAACGACAGTTGAGGAAATGCTTGGGAAACAAGCCATGGAACTACTTGTCTGGAGGGGTGTTCGAGTAGCTACAGACCACGATGGCCGTGATATAGCTAGCATTCCGCCACTAGAATTAAAGCAAATCTTAGAGGTAGAACGATTATTCGGCCGAGAGGAATCAATCCGTGGTCTCGGTCAAATGCTCCACTACGTTGCTCGAAAGCGTTAAGTTGATACAATAGGCACATGAAAGTACTTATACTTT
>CAYXCB010000034.1:0-6397 GCA_964463635.1 uncultured Candidatus Saccharibacteria bacterium | reverse complement strand
GAAACGGTTGAAAAGGCCGTGGACGAACTCATGCCGCACCACATCACGACGTATTTGTACGAACTAGCCCAGAACTTTAACCGCTTTTATGAAAATAACCGGGTAATCGGCGACCCTCGCGAATCGGTACGTTTGCAATTAGTCCAAGCCTACGCCGATACGCTCAAAAAAGGCCTATTATTGCTAAATATTCCTGCCCCTGACAAAATGTAGGCATCTAAGGAGCTATATGTCAGAAAAAGAACCCACTAAAGCCGAAGTTTTAAAGCGAGTCGAACTAGCCAAAGAGCAGTTAGAGAAAATTCCAGCCATCAGGGTAAAAGGCCAGTTCCAAGGTTTTTTGAACTTTGTACGTGAACAGGGCGTAGTCGGCCTAGCCGTCGGTTTCGTGCTAGGATCGCAAGTCAAAGTACTGGTTGATCAATTAGTAGCCAGCTTTATCAATCCGCTGCTTGGGTTGCTGCTACCTGGTACTGGCAGCCTGTCGGAAAAGACCTTTTCTCTGACATGGTTTGGCAAAACCCAGCACTTTAACTGGGGTGCTTTTGTATTTCAGCTGATTACATTCATGATAGTGGCGTTTGTTGTATATGTCATCGTCCATAGGTTTAAGCTCGACAAACTGGATAAGAAAAAGTCCTAGCAACATACCCTACAGGTAAGTATCAGTTGAAAAAACTACCAAACAGACTATAATTCGAACTAATAACAATAAGGAGAATTCCTATGGTGCTCGTTAAAATCTTGCAGCGCAAAGACGCCGCATCTCTAGTAGTAGCTATTGCTGTCGCAATGGCCTTAAATCAATTTGTAAGCGCAGTAGCGTTCCCGCTAACTTTTAAATTAGTCGGGTCAGACAACGAATTCGGTGCTTTCACTGGCACCGGCTGGAAGCAAGAATATTTGAATCCGCTCGTTGCCTTTGTGATCCAACTTGTCTTGCTTGAGGTTGTAGCTCGCTTAGCACTTGCAGGCCGAGAAGCAGTTGTCAAAAACCGCCCACGCTAAATAAAAAGCTTTCATTACGTCGATCCGTTATTATGCGGGTCGGCGTTTTAAATTGAAGCTATAATAGAATCATGAAACTCAGTGACGCCGAGTGGAAAAAGAAGCTGACACCTGAGCAATATAAGGTTCTGCGACAAAAGGCGACCGAAACTCCTTTTACGGGCCATCTGCTTCACAATAACGCTTCAGGGACGTATACCTGCGCGGCTTGCGGAGCTGAGCTTTTTGATTCTGAAACTAAGTTTGAATCCGGCTCAGGCTGGCCAAGTTTTTATGATGTCGCTGAGACAGGGAAGGTGGATCTAGTAGACGACACCAGCCAGGGTATGGACCGTACCGAAGCAGTCTGCGCTAACTGCGGCGGACATTTAGGCCATGTCTTTGACGATGGGCCCGAACCAACAGGGCAGCGCTACTGTATTAATTCCTGCTCTTTGGACTTCAAAGAGAACTAGAGATTGAAAAATTCTTCGAGGGTTTGGATATTTTGGTTGTGTATTTCGGCCGCTAATTCAGTGCCGATATAACGGATGTGCCAGGGCTCGGCCCGGTAGCCAGTAATAGCTTCTTTGCCTGTTTGATAACGGACAATAAAGCCATGTTTGTAGCTGTTAGCCGCCACCCATTTACCATTCGGAGTATTGCCGAAACAATCTTCAATCCCGCAGCCGCCGCCACCGACATCGATAGCCCAGCCGGTTTGGTGCTCGCTGTAGCCCGGCTTGGCGCTTTGGCTGTCGGCTTTGGCCTGCCCGTATGCAGCCACTTCATTTTTATAAACGGTTTCTTGTCTGGAATAGGAACGGTAACCGCTCATTGGCGTTATAGTTAACCCCTCTGCCTTAGCGGCTGCAATCATCCGCGATAGGGCGTCAGCAGCCTCTTTGCGCAATTGCTGGCTTCCGACAGTTGTCAGGTCGGCCGGAGCGTAGGTCAGGGGGTTCAGGGGCCGGCTTTTATTTACAACCACCCATGGGCTCTTAGGATCACTAAGCGAATACTTTTGTTTATTAAAGCTTGGCTTCGTATCAGTGGTCGTATTTTGCTCGACTGTTTGTGTTGCAGAGTTGTTAGTAGATCCGGGTGCGCTGGCTGGTTTTTTCAGTAATGCTAAAACGGTGACTGGAATTACGATCAAAGTAACTAGAGCCGCTAAAAGTATCTTTTTTCGCATAGACATACTGTCCAGTATAATGGCTAGCAATGAAGAAAAAAGATATTACCCCGACCAAGTTAATGTGGGTGGACTTGGAAATGACTGGTCTAGATCCGGTTAAAGACGTTATTCTAGAGGTGGCAGTAGAGATTACCGACTTTGATTTCAAGACACTGGAAACTTACGAAGCCTGTGTGAAACAGCCAAAAGACACAGTTGTGAAACGTATGCAGGCTAACAGTTGGTGGCAGGATTTCCCAGAAAACCGCGACCAGTTCGTCAACAAGTTAGAAGAAGGCAAGGCGCCCAATCAAGTCGAACAAGAACTTATCACATTGGTTGAAAAGCACTTTGGCACTGAGCCAGCCGTATTAGCTGGTAATTCAATCCATAACGACCGCAAATTTATTGAAAAATGGTGGCCTGCGCTCGATCTGAAGCTGCATTACCGGATGCTGGATGTCAGCAGCTTCAAGATCCTCATGCAGGGCAAATACGGTGTTCCATTCGAGAAAAAAGACGTCCACCGTGCCTTCGACGACATTCAAGCCTCTATCGCCGAACTAGACTATTACCTCGACTGGTTCAAAGCGAAGGAATAAGTCGTGGATCACAAGGAAGTTGAAGATTATGTGCTGAGTATGCCGAATGCTAAACGGGATTATCCGTTTGGCGAGGGAGTGGCTGTATACAAAGTAAATGACAAAATGTTTGCCCTGATTGCTGAGGGCAAGGCGCCGGTTCGGATCAGCCTCAAATGCGACCCCGTATTAGCCCAGCTGCTTCGGGATAAGTACGATGAAGTTTTAGAGGGCTATCACCTGAATAAAAAGCACTGGAACACGATTATTCTAACTGGGCAGTTAAACTGGGACGAAATTCAAGGCTTGATACGTCACAGCTACGATCTGGTTGCTAAAACCCCAGGCAATATTACGCCAGCTATGAGCTAGTTTTGGTCTTCGGGAAGAGCATACGGGCAAAATGTATTTCATTTTGCCGGCGCGATGAGAAACCTTTTAGGTGTCTCATGGTTGCTATGAGCTAGTTTTGGTTAGTAGTTTTACTTGGTTGAACAAATTTTCTAAGGTTTGCTTTTCGAGTGTTGAGGTAGAGGCGTTATGGGCGTCGCTCAAGTCCTTTTGATAATCACGCAGCCCGGCCTGCATTATCTCCGTAAACTTCTCGTCAAATTGGTTAGATTGCCCGGCTGTGGTCAATTGCTGGTCAGTTTGGGCGTTTTTAGTTCCATCTAGCTCGCCACTGCCGATTTTGCGGCCTTGTTTCTTGATTACGTCTACCAATTGCTGCTGACCGGAAATTAAGCTCAGGCTGACAGTACTAGCCAGGTTTTTAGCGTCTGTACCGACAGCTTCTTTTTCACCGATGGCGGCTACGCGAGCCAGCTCTGTCTGCTTTGCGGCTATAGTGACTAGTTTCTCAGTATTGTTAGTCTTGCTGCTGAAAAGAAACGAGAACACGACCGCTACAGCTGTGATTAATACTGCCGCTAACACGGCGAAAACTAAAACTCGTTGCAAGGTGGAATTACCTTTAGGCAATAAACTTTTTTTGGCCGGCTGGCCGTTGTTCATTATGAAGTTGTAGTCTGGATTTGGATTTTGCGGAGGCATGGCTCTTATTTAACCATAAGCAGGCAAGTTCTAACAGAGTAGCGTACAATATGCCATAGCATGGACGCGGTTGAGGAGATAAAGCAACGATTGGCGATTGACGACGTAATCAGCGAATACGTCCAGTTAAAACGCGCTGGCCGGAATTTTAAGGGCTTAAGCCCATTTAGTGCTGAAAAGACACCCAGTTTTATTGTTAGTCCGGAAAAGCAGATCTGGCATGACTTTAGCTCGGGCAAAGGCGGTGATATGTTCAGTTTCGTCATGGAAATGGAAGGCCTGGATTTCAAGGGCACACTAGAACTGTTGGCCCGCAAAGCTGGCGTTGACCTTTCGCAGTACCAGTCAGGCCGCTCGGCTGAAACTGGCAAGCTCAAAGACCGGTTATATGATGCCCTGGAACAAGCCGCCAAGTTTTACCAAGTACATTTCAGCAAGAGCCAGACGGCCCTAGAGTACATATTTAAACAGCGTAAATTCACTAAAGAAATCGCCCTAAGTTTTCGGATTGGTTATGCGCCAAATAACGGCACAGCATTGCTGGATTACCTGAAAAAGCAGAAATTTACCGAAGAAGAGTTGCAAAAAGCCGGCCTGGTAACCAAACGCTACCACGGACTCAGTGATATGTTCCACGGCCGAATCATGATTCCACTGCAGGATGCTCAGGGACGGGTAATTGGCTTTACGGCCCGTCAGCTGGACGACGATCCAGACGCACCCAAGTACATTAATACGCCGCAAACTTTGGTGTACGACAAGGGCCGGCATGTTTACGGCCTGCATCTGGCCAAAGAGGCAATTCGCAAAATAGGCTACGCTGTGGTTACGGAAGGTAACCTGGACGTCATTGCGGCCCATCAGGCCGGTACAGCCCAGGTTGTGGCGACTGCTGGCACGGCACTGACGGAAATGCATCTGAAGGCCATCAATCGTTTTAGCGGCGATGTCCGTCTAGCCTTTGATCAGGACAAAGCCGGGCTGGCTGCCACCGAACGGTCGATCCCAATTGCCAGCAAAGTCGGCGTCAGTTTGAGCATCCTGACGATCCCGAGCGGCAAAGACCCGGACGAACTTATAAAAAATGACCCCAAAGCCTGGGAGAGAACCCTGGAAAAGCCTCAGTACGCCCTGGATTGGCTGATTGAACGCTATCAGAAGCAGCTTGACCTAAGCAGCGCCGTTGGCAAGCGGCAATTCAGCGACATCTTGTTAAGTGTAATCCGCCAGCTAAACGACCAAGTCGAACAAGACCATTATATTCAGCGTCTAGCTGAGGCAGTAGGGGTTAGTTCTGACGCCATGCGCAGCAAATTAACCCAAACCGGGCAAACTACTACCAGACTCAAGAAGCGCAAAACTGAAAATGCCGAAGAACCCAAGGACCAGGCTGAATACATTAAATTCCAAGACCACTTCCTGGCGCTTATAGTGATGCAGCTGCCGCTGCGGTTTTATCTCAAGGCACTTCATAAAGACATGCTGTTAACCGACGAGGCTAAGAAATTATGGAAGTTTCTGGACGCCAACCCGGAATTCAGCGGCGACCCTAAAGAGGAAGCGGAGTTGCGTGAAATCGGAGATTATACTAAAATATTAAGTCTACAGTATGAAGAACTCTATCAGGGTCTCGAGTTATTGGAACTTCGTAATGAAGCCGCTCGATTGCAGACACGGTTGATAGAACACTATGTAAAAGCCAAAAAACAGAAGCTTGCGGTTGCATTACACGATGCTAATGATAGCGACCAAGCTAAATTACTCGAAGAAGCAAAAGAATTAGATCAACTACTCAAATCACATTAACAACAATTCACATTTAACAAATTACCAATTTACAATTTAGTTATCAGTTATCATTTACCAGATCTGAAAAATGACAAATAAATGAAAATTGTGAAATTGAGAATTGGTAAATAACTCTTAAGGAGAAATAATGGCACCCCGTAAAGTTACAGTTGCAGATGATTCTGCTCATGATCCGGTTTTAGAAACAGCCAAACAAGAGTTGTTCGAGAAAGCCAAAAAAGACAATAAAATCGACCAGCGCGATATTTTTAAATCTATCCCAGATACTGCTGATAATGCCGATATCTTAGACGCGCTTTATACCGATCTGGCTGACGCCGGCATTGAAATTACCTTGCCTGGCGAGCCGGTGATCGGGAAGGGTGACACCTGGGCCGCCGAAGAAGAGGAAGAAGAAGTTGTCCTAAGCGAGCAAGTCTACCTGGATGATGTAGCTGACGACTCGGTCCGGCTTTATTTGCGCGAAATCGGTAAAATCCCTCTCTTAAACGCTCAAGAAGAGCTGGCTTTGGCTCAGCAAGTCGTGGCTGGTGATAAGGGCGCAAAGGACAAGATGGCTGAAGCCAACATGCGCCTGGTTGTCTCGATCGCGAAGCGCTACGTTGGGCGCGGCTTGGACCTGCTGGACCTGATCCAGGAAGGCAACACGGGGCTTCTGCGGGCGGTTGAGAAATTCGACCCGGATAAAGGCTTCAAATTCAGTACTTATGCCACGTGGTGGATCAGGCAGGCCATCACCCGAGCCATCGCTGACCAGGCCCGAACCATCCGCATTCCGGTGCACATGGTC
>CAYXCB010000033.1:0-6417 GCA_964463635.1 uncultured Candidatus Saccharibacteria bacterium | reverse complement strand
GTAGCTATGTGCGGACCAGATAAGCGCTGAAAGCATATTAAGCGCGAAACTGACCCCAAGATTAGATTTCCCCATGATCCCCCAGAAAGACGATCTGGTTGATAGGCGCAAGGTGAAAGTGCGGCAACGTATTGAGCCGAAGCGTACTAATAGGGACATTGACTTTTTACGGACTCACACGAGGTTTTACTTCGTGTGAGGAAGTGCATTGACTAGTTATTGGTGTTACTAGCCTCATAATAATCCGTTAGGATTTTATGAGACCCGCAAAGCGGGGCTAGGAACGCCGAAGTTTGCCTTAACAATTTCAAATCCGTGAAGTAACATTCACATGGACATCAATAGGTTTTCTCTTTTGGTTTAAAAGGGAAAAGAGCAGCCGGAGACGCGGATTCATTCCGCGCCCCGCGCGACGAGAAAAACCGCAGGTTTGTCTCTGTTACCTAGTTGGTGCCCATGGAGCTGGGGAGACACCTGTTCCCATACCGAACACAGAAGTTAAGCCCAGCATCGGTTACAATACTTGGGGTTCACCCCTGGGAAAATAGCACGGTGCCAAATTATATAAACAGACCCCGAATAGGGGTCTTTTTATATTCCACTACACTCGTTGACTTAAATTTAACCATTGTGTATACTTTGGTTATTATGAGTAACGACACGGTACTTAACGTAAAGATAGATAAAAAGCTCAAGGACCAGGCTCGCGCAACAGCGAAGGCTATCGATTTACCTTTGAGTACTGTTGTGGCCGCATCTCTACGCGAGTTTGTAAGAACACGCTCCATTACTATTGCCGATGTACCTCGACTGAAACCAGAGGTAGAAGTTGAATTGTTAAAAATTGAAAAGGACATCAAGAAACGCAAGGATTTATCGCCAGCCTTTACAAATATTGATGACGCAATCGCTTGGCTTGATAGCGACGTCTGATGGAAGTCAGATTATCAAAAAAGTTCCATAAACAGTACAAAAAATTAAATCCTGCGGTTCAATCACGATTTACTGCCAGGTTAGTTCTCTGGAGTAAAGAGCCGTTAAATCCCCAACTCAATCACCATGTCTTGACTGGCAAACTTGCTGGTTTTCATAGTATCAATGTTGGTGGGGATATACGCGCCTTATACAGAGAAGTAAATGATTCAACAGTAATTTTTGAACAAATTGGAACACACGCTCAGCTTTATGACTAACAATACTTGGGGTTCACCCCTGGGAAAATAGCACGCCTGTCCCACTTCTTTTCAGGGCGGTAGTAGTCTGCAATCAGATTACGAAAGCGCCTGCAAAAGGGGCGGGGGTGCCAAATTATAGAATAAGAGATCCGAACAGGATCTCTTTTCTTTTATTTATCAACTTTTCTTGCGTTTACTGCTTTAGCAATTAAGCTTCCTGCAAAGGGTATAACTAATAAGGGTATAAGGACGAAGGCAAGACCTAAGGTCATAAATGTAATTAAGGTAATAAGTAGCAAAGGAGGGAAAAAATAAGAAGGTATACGATTCTTAAGCTTTCTCTGCACGTCTATTGCTACGCTAGCACACACATATAGTAAGCCTGCCCATAAAACGTATGTAATGTATTGATAAATCATCTTACTCCTCACGGCTTCTGACTTCGTAATTGTACACTATTGTGTAGGATCTTTATTTGATGATAAAATAATATCAAGTTTTGGAACTTTTTCTAGAGCCTGATCGGCCAAAAGTTCATGGACTGCAAACAGCAGTCTTTTTTCTCTTTGCCTTCTTTCTAAGAAGCAATCTTTCACACTTTTGTGCCGACAAAAGTGTGGCAAAAACTCCCAGGCAATTCCAGTTCTTGATGACTTCATTGTCAAAGAGCCACAATGCTCGTCACAGACGCCAGCCCCTAACAGGGTGGCGTTAGACTCCTCGCTCTAAATGTGGCTTTGACATTCACTCATCAGGAACTTCCAGAGCCTGGTTAATTAACACTGATTGAGCAATAATACGTCTATGCAATCCGATACAAGAGAAAAACTTGGTGAGGCGACCTATTTTAATGAACAGATGAGGGCAGCATTCCGAGATAATAAATCAGAGCACATTTATCTAATGAATGCCTTTATTTCAGCAGCTCGAAGCGTAACATTTGTAATGAATAAAGAATACGCGTATATCGAAGGGTTTAAGGATTGGTGGAAGAGTAATGAGATTATTAAGTCGCCATCATTTGAGAAGTTTAATGCTCTGCGTACGATAACTGAGCATGAAAAAACAGTTAGTCGAAGTGGTACAGTGTTTGGTGCTACATTTAACTTTGGTGATGGTTTGGAAAGTAAAGACGGTGTAGTTATGGCTGGCTTTGATTTTGAGGGGGATAGACCAACTGCATTTGTACGCACTATAAATCAAGATGGCAGTGAGCGTGAAGTTGACGGTATTGCTAGTGAGGTAAGGGAAGATTTTAACGTTACTGCATACCATGACCATGGAAAAAAAGAGGTTAAAATCGAATCATTTTTATCAGAGGCAGAAACATACTTTATGGCAGTTAAGAAAATAGTAAGCGAATGCGAATCTAAATTTGGTATCCCACCAAAATCACTGCAAGTATAATCACATCTGTTAAACAGATACTGGTAAATACACACACCTGTAGCCATACTTATGAGTACAATCTTTCATTGGAATCGGTCTGCTTATAATTGCATCTTGAACGCTCAACCTTTTTCCTGAGGATTTTTTACATAAATCGCAAGAATCGGCAGCACCAAAGATTTCAACTGCAGAAACATACCCAGACTCTAAATATCCTTCCAGGTTACGTCTGTTCATTTCTGCTTGATGCTTCATTTTGAAGCCCAGCTCTCGATAGGGTTTTGGATCGCTTCCTTCTTTTTCTACAAAAGCAGCCATTTCATAGTAAGTAGTGCCAAGCCCAAAGAAGTCATTAGCTTTCATAAGCTTTTCGAGCTTTTGATTATACTTTTGCCATCTTTTGTCAGCCGGTGAGAAACCCATAGCTCAAATTATACGCTTCAAGAGGAGGGAAAAGATATTGCTAGCGGCTAAGATCTAGGTCTGTTGAAATCTGCTGGGTTTGAAAGATCGTGAACTGCCGTTAATGCTAGTAAATCTGGTAAAGGAATGTGGATGTAGGTTGTTTCAGACACCGTTCTACTACCTTTGTATTCTTCGACAACTCTCGTGAAGGTGAATTTTCTAGCCGCGAAGAAGTCTGCGTACTCGGCCTTTATATTGTGTCCATTCGAAGTTCGTAAGCGCCTGTCTTCACACAAATATACTGGTGCAAAGTCAATAGTTCCATGACGTGCTGCCATGCCCATTACTTTTCCTCTGGAGCTCGCTGCTTTGAGGACGGGGTCATCTGATCTGGCTAGATTAGCATCAAGTATATTATCTGGCCTTGGTGCGAATAGACTATCACTTTTGGTTGCTACACCGAGTAGATAACCACGTGTTCGCAGGAGAGGTATTTGCGTTGTTCGTTGAATACCTAGAATCTTCCCCAATACCCCTGGCTTAGGCTCAGTTTTATCAACATATCTACGAATACTTACTTCCACCAAGTTACGGAACTGACGGGAAGTTCGCTTCCCATGCTCTCGCTTTCGGGCTAGTTCGACTTTGGCAAGTAACTGTTTACACAGGTCGATTTCATACTCATCCAAGAATCGTTCAAGTGGTGTGCCCGATACATCGCGGTCTTCTATAGCCGCTTCCTGCTTGGCCTTCTCTCCCTCTTCTCTTAGAGCATTTTCTCTTTTGTTTTCTTCCTGGTGATGCATCCATTCCTCGTGCATCAATCTCTCTAGATCTGGTCTATCTGGTGTGGTCATGTGGTTTACCTTGAGGAAGCCTTTACCTAAGTACTATTAAATAGTTAGCCCCAAGAGGTATTTAAGCAATCAATGAACATATTGACAAGCATAAGCACCTCTGTTGTTTGGTTTTTGGAGAGGAAAAGATATTGCTAGAGCTTGCATATTAAAGTTGCATCTGCAAACTAGAGGCTATGCCTGCATCGCCCGAATTATTTTTAGAAACTATGGACCATATGATATCCGGTGATAGGCTCATGGTAGTGGGCGGTACGTTCCCCGGCCGAAACGACGCAACCGAACTGGAAATAGGACTAGGTATGATAATCCCAGTGTTGCGTATAGTTACAGGGCATGATGAGTATGCTCCTCACCCTAATCCTCTGGTCGCAACCGGAGAGGATGACAGAGTTAGACTATTGGTTGAACGCGGTGATAAGCGCTTCGGCCACGATTATGACGAGAGAGGCCCCGATATTACATATGGCAAGGCTGCAGGCAAGGTATTAGACCTAACAGTAGATTTTTGGGTTCTTAATCCTATGACCCAGCAAACTTTCTATTTCATCGGCAAAGCCGAGCCAAGTTAAGAGTTGTTTTTACTCTTTGTGGCGGCTTCCATTTGACGACAATATAGCTGCCTGCGATTGCTTATTGCTGTTTCGGGGTGTTAAATGGGCTTGGAGGGTAAACTAATGGCAAAAAGTGAAAAGAACTTCATGAAAATCGCAAAAAATGACGGGCAAATGGGCTTCGTACTCTTTATGACTTGGGTCGGGGCGGCGGTTTACTTCGTCCAGCAGTCCGAAGGCTTTTGGGGCTTCATCGTAGCCCTGTTAAAGGCTTGTGTCTGGCCAGCTTATCTCATACACCGCGCGTTCGAATCCCTAGGTATCTAACCGGGCAGGCTATAGTTGACAAATAATAGTTCTTATGCTATTATTTAATATGTTAATAAAAAACAAAAATGAATTCAGATCCCTCACAATTTCAAGAACCCGACCATCCTGAAGTAACTTCAGCTGAATTTGAAGCTGCAAGCGAGACAAGTAAGGAGGAACTATTTAAGTTAGTTGAGACCAAAGCCAAAACTGGTTTCGAACAAGACATTGGCGCGGCAGAGCCAGCCCACGCAGCACAGCTGGATCTTCCTGGTGGAGAGGGAACTCTAGAATTGTGGTGGAACCCAGACTATCCTGCAGATGAAGATTTTCCGCTCGAGAAGGGCGGAGGTACGCTAACTAAAATCGATTATCTTAAAAATAAGTCAGGTGATATTACCGGAACAATAACAACTACATATGACTTGATGTATGTACCGGATGGGCTTGAAGTACATAAGACAGTAGATGAAGGGTTTACGCCTGACCAAGATGATGCCATGAATAGACTACTGGTAGAAGCTCAGGCATCAGATCCGCTAACACCTGAAGAAGTACTAGAGATGGGGAAAAGAATTGCCCGTCAGATGGATAGTATGCAAAGTACCGACGATTTCATTGCTGACGCTCAAACAGAGCTGGAAATGGGCATGAATCTTGTTAGCGAATCCGAAGTCCGTGAACTGATCAACCTGATCCCTAAAAGTACGCCAAAAAGAGGCAATCCTGACACGGACTAACTGCTACAAAGTTATTGACATGAGCGCAATGTAGTGGTATCATAAGCACATTCGAAAGAATATAAGAGGGTTTTCTGTTGAAAGACAGAGGCCCCTTTTATTTTTCTCGAGGCAAACCTAACAATTATCACAGTTAAGCGGTTTTGTGGGGGAGTGCAGGTTGGGATGGAAACCGAGAATCAGAGCGAAGTCGTACTTTTCGGTACGATGCAGCGATGAGCAGGAGGTTTACGCCCAAGATGTACCGCCTACATAAGCGCGCTCTAAAGGAGTAAACAGATGGCTGGAACTAAACAAGGCGGCAAAGCTGCTGCTGCAACCAACAAAGCAAAGTACGGTGCTGATTTTTACGCAAAGATCGGTGCTAAGGGTGGCAAACTAGGACGCACCGGCGGATTTTTCGCTAACCGCGACCTAGCTCGAGTTGCTGGCGCTAAAGGCGGCCGCATTTCTCGTCGTTCTAAAAAACTAGCTTAATTTCGATTAAGCCAGTTTACTTATAAAAACGTCGTTTCTAGGCTCTTTGGAGGCTCGGGCGGCGTTTTTTGCTGTTTATTGATCAATCTATACGGCCGGCAGAAACGCGAGGCCGTAACAGTCCAGGAAGACCCGCAGTTAAAACATTGGTAGGTAACGGCGTTCTGCTGCAGGCTGGTGGTCGCGCAAACGGGGCAGTTGCTGCGCTGATACAGCCAATCTCGGTAGGTATCAATGCAGTCTTGGATGTGTTCTTCATCAATCTGGATGTCGTAAGGCTTGGCCAGCTCTTTGGCTTTGTCCCAGGCGGCTACCTCAAGTAACAATAATTCAAAGTCAGTTTCGTATGAATGATGGCCAAGCAGGGCGTGGGACAGCTCGTGCAATAGTGACCAGGCCGCGACTTGATCATCCTTGCGGGGCTTAAATGTAATCGTACTCGTCTTTGGCGACCAGCTAAAGTGCTGACCCTCTATGAACCTCAGATCAGGATGATCTTGAGCAAGCTTAC
>CAYXCB010000032.1:0-6843 GCA_964463635.1 uncultured Candidatus Saccharibacteria bacterium | reverse complement strand
AATCTGCTCGCCAGGCAATGACCCGCTACGTTAAGCGCGGTGGCAAGATTTGGATCCGAATATTCCCTCACACACCCGTCACCCGCAAACCGCAAGACGTAAAGATGGGCAGCGGCAAGGGCAATCCAGAATTCTTCGTAGCTGCAGTCCGTCCAGGGACAATTATGTTTGAGATGCAGGGAGTAACTGAAGAAGTGGCTCGTGAAGCTATGCGACTGGCGGCTCATAAGTTGCCTGTAAAGGCCAAGTTTCTGATTAAGGACGAGGTCTAATTATGAAAATCGTTGAAATTCGCAAGCTAACAACCGCCGATTTAACTAGTGAATCTACTAAATTGCGTGAAGAAATAGCTGAGCTCCGACGGCGACTTCAGCTTGGTGAGGTCCAGAATGTCCGAGTCTTACGCAACAAGCGCAAAGATTTAGCCCGTATATTAACTGTCTTAAGCGAACAATTGATGAAGGAGACTGTCTAAATGTCTAAAACATTTACTGGTGTTGTGTCATCTGATAAGTCCGACAAAACAATTGTCGTGACGGTTCAGACCCGCAAAACTCACCCTATATATAAGAAACAATATACCGTTTCAAAAAAGTTTATGGCACATGATGAAGCTAATGAAGCCAAACCAGGCGACAGCGTGACTATTATGGAAACTAAGCCGCTAAGCAAACGGAAGCGATTTATGCTGGTAAAAGTCAATGAGCGAGCCGCAATACGGCACACTGAGCCAGAGGTTGCTAAGCAAGAGGAAGAGAAGTAATGATACAACAAGAATCACGTCTAGGCGTCTGCGATAACTCGGGAGCAAAGGAAATCCTTTGCATCCGTGTTCTTGGCGGCACTAGGAAGCGCTACGCTCGTGTTGGCGATGTGATTGTTGCGACCGTAAAAGAAGCCAATCCAACCGGCGGAGTCAAGCGCAAGTCCGTTGTTCGAGCAGTTGTAGTGCGCACACGGGATGCCATCCGCCGTAAGGATGGCTCAACTATCAAATTTGATGACAATGCAGCTGTAATAATTGGTGAAGACAAACTGCCTAAAGCAACCCGTATTTTCGGCCCCGTACCACGTGAACTGCGTGAAATGGGCTATTCCAAGATAATCAGCCTAGCGCCGGAGGTTCTGTAATGGAGCGTTCAGTGTATAAAATCAGATTGAAAAAGGGCGACACGGTGGTGGTCCGCTCTGGCAAGTACAAAGGCAAAACCGGCAAAGTCCTAACAACGCACCCAGCCGACAACAAAGTTACGATTGAAGGTATTAATATCGTCAAGAAGCATCAGAAGCCTAATCGCACCCATCCCCAAGGCGGAATTATTGAATTAACCAAGCCAATTTGGGTTAGCAAGGTAGCAATTCTGGAGCCTACCAGCAAAAAACCTAGTCGCATCGGCTACTCGCTAGATAAAGATGGCAAGAAGACCAGAACCTTCAAGACCACCGGGAAGGAGATCAAGTAATGGTTGAAACAAAGTCCAAAGCACCAGCTGCACATTCCGCGTCTCGTTTAAGCGCGCTATTTGTTAACCAGTTCGTTGGTGAGCTTCAGAAGGAATTAGAACTTAAAAATAAGCATGAAGTTCCTAGTCTTCAGAAGATAGTGATTAACGTCGGACTTGGTAAAGCTAAAGACGACAAAAAGGTTCTCGAAGTTGCAAAGAACACCTTGCGTAAAGTTACTGGCCAGCAACCAGTTGAAACTATCGCCAAGCAATCAATCGCTGGTTTCAAACTTCGCGAAGGCAATAAAATCGGACTGAAAGTTACCCTGCGCGGCGACCAGATGTACGAATTTATGGATCGATTGATTAATGTAGTGCTGCCTCGGCTGCGCGACTTTCATGGCGTCAGGGTCAAGGCTTTTGACAAGTCCGGCAACTACAGCTTAGGCCTGAATGATCAATCAGTCTTTCCAGAGCTTACATTTGAGGAAACCACCACGACCCACGGCCTTCAAGCTGTATTTGTAATAAAAGCCCTAGAACCAGCGCACGCCAGAGCACTATTAACGAAATTCGGACTACCATTCGAGAAAGGGGACAGATAATGGCTAAGAAATCAAGCATTGCCCGCGACCTAAAAAGGCAAAAAATGATCAAACAATACGCTGCCAAGCGAGCTGAATTAAAGTCGCTTAACGACCGTGAAGGCTTGCACAAGCTGCCGCGTAATAGTTCCCCAACCCGCTGGAAGAACCGTGACCTAGAAACCGGCCGACCCCGCGGCTACATGCGCCAATTTGGCCTGTCTCGAATCAGTTTCCGGGAACATGCCAGCAAGGGCGAAATCCCTGGCGTAACGAAAGCAAGTTGGTAAAATGATGTTGCGTTACACTTCACATCAGCTAACAGCTAACAGTACACAGTCCACAGTTAGCTTCGAGCAGACTGTAAACTGTCAGCTGTTTACTGTAAACTCAATCGACCAAAGGGAGATTCTGTAATGTCAACAGTTTCCACAGACCCAATCGCCGATATGCTATCACGGATTCGCAATGCCATAGCGGTGCGAAAGCATGAATTAAGCCTTCCGCACTCAAATGTTAAAGAGGCTGTGGCTAGACTACTAGTTGACAGCAAATTCCTTGATGGCGTCAAAGTCGAAGACGCTGCTATCGGCAAGGTGCTGACCATTACAATTGCGGACGCTGACAGCAACGCCAGGATTACAGAAATTGTCCGGCTTAGCCGGCCAGGGCGCCGCGAGTACGCTTCAGCTGATAAGATCCCGACCGTTAAACGCGGCCGCGGACTAGTTATTGTCAGTACGTCCAAGGGTATGATGACGGGTAAAGACGCCCGTAACCAAGGTGTTGGCGGCGAATTAATTTGTAAGGTTTATTAAGGAAGATCATGAGTCGTATAGGAAAACAACCGATTCAAGTCCCGAGCGGAGTGACAATCACCGTCGACCCTGAGCTGATCACAGTTGCTGGCTCAAAAGGCACTCTGACACAGTTCACAATGCCCGGCTTAAGCGTCAAGCAAGAAGACGGCCAGCTGCTGGTCAGTCGTGTTAACGATGAGCCAGTCAACCGCTCCAAGCATGGTTTAATGCGCACGCTAATTAATAACATGGTCGTTGGCGTCTCAACTGGCTTTAGCAAACAATTAGAGCTTAACGGCGTTGGTTTCAGGGTAGCGTTAGCTGGGAGCGGGTTGAAGTTCAACCTCGGCTTCTCTCACGAAGTTAATTACACTTTGCCAACCGGCGTCACAGCTAATGTTGAGCAGAATATAATTACGATTACTGGTATTGATAAGCAGCAAGTCGGTCAAGTCGCTGCTGAAATTCGAGCTTTAAAGAAGCCTGAGCCCTACAAAGGCAAAGGTATTAAATATGTTGGCGAGCGCATTATCCGTAAATCTGGTAAATCTGGTAAGGACAAATAATGAGTACACAGTACACAGTAAACAGTAAACAGTTTTTAGCTGCGGCCCAGCTGTTAGCTGTTAGCTGTAAGCTGTCAACTGTTGCCGGAGGCAATTATGAGTAAAGTTACTAATACTGTTAAAAACCTAGCCAGACGCAAGAACCGCGTCCGAGCTGTTGTCTCAGGCACAACTGAGCGCCCACGTTTGAGCGTATCTGTTAGCAATAAACACATTAGCGCCCAGATTATTGATGATACCAAACACCAGACAATCGCAGCCGTTACTACTGTCGGCCGTAAGGAAACGTCTGGAACAATGACCGAAAAAGCTGTTTGGGTAGGAAAAGAGATTGGCAAAAAGGCTAAGACGGCTAAACTCAAGAAGGTTGTATTTGATAGAAACGGTAAACTATATCATGGCCGCGTAAAAGCTCTGGCAGATGCTGCCAGGGAAGAAGGACTGGAGTTTTAGTATGGACCCACAACGCCGCTCGCCTAGACGAGGAGAAATTCAGGAAGAAAAACAGTTTGACGAACGGGTAGTTCACATTGACCGTGTGGCCCGAGTGGTTAAGGGCGGCCGTCGTTTCCGCTTCCGCGCCCTAGTCGTACTGGGCGACCACAAAGGCAAAGTTGGTATCGGTATCGCTAAAGGTGCCGACGTAACTTCAGCTATCGCTAAGGCTGTGGAAGTCGCTAAGAAAAACATGGTCAGCATCGCCCTATATAACGGCACTCTGCCACACGAAGCCGAAGCTAAAGTCGGCGGCGCGCGCATCTTAGTCAAACCAGCTAGCGCTGGTACCGGCCTGATCGCTGGTGGCGTAGTCCGAACAGTATTGGAGGTTGCAGGAGTCAGTAACGTACTGTCTAAATCATTAGGTTCAACCAACAAGATTAACACCGCTTACGCCACCTTAGCCGCCCTGCAGAGCATCGCGCCGGCTAAAAGCTGGATAACTATGAAAACTGAAGCGAAAGCACCTAAACCAGCCGCTAAGAAAGCAGCTGCCAAAGCTGAGGCCAAATAAATGAAGTTTAATGATTTGAACATTACTAGCCACAAGAAACCTACTCGAGTCGGCCGCGGTATCGCCGCAGGCAAAGGTAAAACTGCCGGTCGCGGCACCAAAGGCCAGAACTCCCGCTCGGGCGGCAAAGTCCGTCCAGGATTTGAGGGCGGCCAAAACCCGCTTTATATGCGCTTGCCTAAACTGCCTGGCTTTCGTTCTAACCGCCCTAAAGCCGAGCAAGTCTACACCGGGCAGCTGGACGCAGTCGGCGCTACCATTGATAACTTTACTGTGTTTAAGGCCGGCCTAACCTCTAGCCCGCATGTTCGGGTTAAATTAATCGTTAAGGGTGAGGTTACTAAGAAAGTTGCCGTCAAACTGCAAGCTGCTAGCGCGAGCGCCGTGTCAGCTGTTCAGAAAGCGGGCGGCAGTTTCACCATAACTCCTCAAGTCGCACGCACAAAACAAGAAAAAGCCGAGAAAACAGACAAGTAAGTTTTTGGATTCTCACATCTGTGAGATATACTTTAAAACAGTTTAAATCAGTCTATTTAGAGGGAAAAACAACTAGATGAGTTGGAAGTTAATCTGGAAATCACTCAAAAACCAGGACATGCGCCGTCGTATTTTGGCCGTGCTTGGCATGTTATTAGTATTCCGTGTCCTTGCCCATGTGCCGCTGCCTCTAAGCAATCCTGAAACCTTAAAACAGATCTTGGATAGCTTGTTTACGGTTGACTCATCCCAGTTACTAAGCTTCCTCAACATTGCTTCCGGGGGTGCTTTAGCTAATTTCTCAATTATGATCGTCGGTCTGGGGCCTTACATTAATGCCTCGATTATCATGCAGCTGCTCACTAAAGCCTTGCCGAAACTTGAAGCCCTGCAAAAAGAAGGCGAGTTTGGCCGCAAGAAGATCAACCAGTACACCCGCATGCTGACATTCCCGCTGGCCATTGTTCAGTCGGTTGGTGCCATTTATCTTGTCAGGCAAGCGGCCGTCCAAGTCGGTGGTATCGGTGATATCACGGCTGGCGTGTCGGCCATGCAGTGGGTCCTGATGGTGTCGGCTTTAACGGGCGGCGCTATGCTATTAATGTGGCTAGGCGAACTCATAACCGAACAAAGCGTGGGAAATGGTATCTCGCTTCTGATTACCGTAGGAATTGTCAGCCAGCTGCCGACGACAATTTCTAGCATCGGGTCCTCTGTCTTCAGCGACGGCTCGTCCTTCTCCCTATTTGGTAAAGAGTTCATGATTAACCGCACACAGGCATTCTTTGCAGGTGCCATTGCCGCCGTTACGCTAATTGTCACGGTGTTGATCGTAAAATTAAACGAAGCATCACGGCGAGTCACAATCAATTACGCTAAACGCGTGCAGGGGAATCGAGCCTACGGCGGCGTAACGACAATTTTGCCAGTTAAACTTATTACTGCCGGGGTCGTACCGATTATCTTCGCGGTGGCTTTCTTGAGCGTACCGAGCTTTGCTGGCCAAATTATGGCTGGCTCTGGTAGCGCCAGACTTCAGGAACTGGGCGCAAACCTAATAACCTGGTTCGCTAGCCCATCAGCCCAGACCTTTGCCGTTGGCGGCTGGCAGCCCTATATCTACCCAGCAGTCTATTTTCTGCTAGTTTTCGTGTTCACATTTTTCTATACCAGCATTACGTTTAACGCTAAAGAAATCGCCGAAAACCTCCAGAAACAAGGCGGTTTCATTGAAGGTGTGCGCTCCGGCAGCCAAACTGAGTCCTATCTGGCTAAACTCGTCAGCCGACTGACGCTGTTTGGGGCTTTTTCGCTTGGTATGCTGGCTTTATTGCCCATTGTTGGCCAAATATTCCTCAGCAGCAGCATCGCCATCGGAGGTACCAGTATCTTGATCCTGGTGTCTGTGGCGCTTGAAACTTTGCGCTCAGTTGAATCTAGAGCTCTGATGGTCACATATGATCAGTATGAACAGCCAGAATACTTCTATGACACACCGCCAACAGCGGCTGCCGGTGAAGATTTAGCTGTTAGACAAAGCCACCTGAAAGGCCTTTTCAAAGGCCGAAAATCTAACAGATAAGAAATTTTAAATAACTCTTTACAATTTGTTGTAAAGTCTGATATACTGAACCTTCGTTATATATTTATGGCCAAAAATAAGGAAGTTATCGAGTTAGCGGGAGTGGTGAATGAGGCCTTACCAGGTACTCAGTTCCGAGTCGAACTCGAAAACGGTCATAAAATTATAGCTCATGTCGCCGGAAAGATGCGCAAGCACTATATCCGCCTCGTACCCGGAGACAGCGTGACGGTTGAGTTGACCCCTTATGATCTTACTAAGGGAAGAATCACCTATCGCAAGTCATAAATCATAAGCAGTGAGTCAGCTCGGAAGGGAGATGATCCGCATGAAAGTGCGTGCAAGTGTGAAGAAAATCAGTCCAGATGACAAGATAG
>CAYXCB010000031.1:0-9366 GCA_964463635.1 uncultured Candidatus Saccharibacteria bacterium | reverse complement strand
TGCTTATATCTGGGCGCAATTTCTGAAGATAATATTATGTCGCGGATCATAGTAATGTCCTTTCTCTAAATAAACTCATTGGATTGCCTCGGCGCCGCCGGTTATTTCGGCTAATTCCTGGGTAATGGCGGCTTGTCTAGCTGTATTGAAGGCCAGGGTTAGATCATCAACCAACCCTGTAGCATTGTCTGTTGCGTTTTTCATAGCAATCATTCGGGATGATTGTTCCGACGCTTGACTTTCGCTAAACGCCTGGTTTAACTGTACCTCAATCAGTCTTTCGGTAACTTGTTCTAGCAAAACCTCAGGCGAAGGCTCGATGATAGCCAGATCAAGTTCAGGGTCAATTTCAACTTCATGGAATACTGCAGGTAGCAGTTGTTCGGTCTTAACTACTTGGTTAATACTGGAAATGTAATCAGTGTAGGTAACGTCTACTTTATCCGTTAACTTGCCTTTGAACTGCTGGATGATTGTTTCTAGGATTGGCCGTATATCACTAGCAGACGGCTGGTCAGGGAAATTGGTATAGGCTCCCAGGACTTCAACGTCTTTGAGCCGGGAAACGATCCTAGAGCCTTGTTTGCCGATTAGGATCACCGAGCTTTTGACGCCGGTGGCTTCATCTTTTTTTAACTCAGCAGTGAATTGCCGTAGCAGGTTGCTGTTGTATGCCCCAGCCAGACCACGATCGCTTGTAATCAAAATGTGCAGCCGTCGGGTAACTGGACGCTGTTTGTACAAAGGGTGCTTTCTGACATTCACGACTTCACTGAGCCGCATCAAAATCTGACGGGCTAGGTTGCGGAAATCCCGCGACCGGAGCGCATGCACTTGAGCCCGACGCATTTTACTAGCACTGACCAGTTCCATAGCCTTAGTAATCTGCCGGGTGTTTTTGACAGACTGGATACGCCTCTTCAATGCAATCGTATTAGCCACGGCGATCTCCGATCGCAGTTGACAGTTGACAGCTGACAGTTAACTGTTTAAACACTAGGTCGACTCCCCTGATCAACAGCCATACAAAGCAAGGCAAGAACACCTTCGTTTGCGCTTCCAACACCGAATTTTGAACCATGATAGCCTTCTACAGCCGCTTCTATTTCATTTGCCAGAGCTTCAGAAAGCGGTGGCTGCAAGATACCATCGAAACTTGCGTAATGTAATTTTTCTAGGGCTTTATGAGCGTTCACAGAGAATTCATCAGAATCGTATTGTGCAATAGCGATGCGAGCTAAAACAAAAGACCTTCTAGATTCATCTACCAGAAGACTGTTGAGAGCCATGCCGCTATACTCAATTTCACTTACATTTCGTGGGAATATACTATTTGTCATTCCTTGACCTTCTCCCAACCCTTATTTAAGTGAGCCCTTCAGCTTCACGCCTGTTTCCTTGGCAATTTGCTGTATCCAACGCGTCAACCTTTGGACTTCCGCATCGCGGGCGACCTGCTCGGTTTCATAGTTATCAATCCGCTTTATGAACCCATCAATGGTTCTGGTGAGTTGTTCGAGTTTTTGATCAAATGCATCCATACGCTCTTCAATTTTATTGAAGCGCTCATCTATTTGGTTAGCGAAGATGTCAAGAATACCGCCAATTTCATCAATAATCAGCTTATTATTCTTAGCAAATGCCTCATCTAGCTCCTTTTTGAGCACTGACTGGGTTACAACCGGGTCATTCACCTTATTCATAGTCTATCAATTATACTCCACGATTTTAGTAATCTGCCGGGTGTTTTTGACAGACTGGATGCGCCGCTTCAATGCAATCGTATTAGCCACGAGCGAACTCCGTTCGCCGAGCAGTGAGCAGTGAGCAGTGAGCTATGAGTTTGGGGCCTAATCTTTGCTCGTTGCTCATTTTTCATTGCTCACTTTTTTAGGTTCATAAGTCTTAGCGACTCGCTTAGCGGCATCAAGAATTAAATTCTGAACTTTTTCATCTGGCTTATCACCTTCATTTAGCTTGTCCATTTCCTTGCGGTGCGAGCTACGAAGTTCACTGAGCAAAGCAGCCTGAGCAGCTTTAATCTCAGCGAGTGGCACAATGTCAAATGCACCTTCTGTAGCTGCCATGAGCAATACTGTTTGCTCCCAAATACTCAGTGGTGAATACTGCGGCTGCTTCAGCAGTTCAGTCAGGCGTTGGCCGCGTTCAATCCGCTGCTTAGTTTCAGCATCCAGGTCAGTTGAGAACTGAGCAAAGGCTGCCAGTTCGCGGAACTGAGCTAGGGACAGGCGCAAGTTGCCAGCCACACTCTTCACGGCTTTGGTCTGAGCCGCACCACCGACACGGGATACAGACAGACCGACTGAGATTGCCGGACGAATACCCTGATAGAACAGGCTGGTTTCCATGAAAATCTGGCCATCAGTAATCGAGATCACGTTAGTCGGGATGTAAGCGCTGATATCGCCAGCCTGGGTTTCGATAATCGGCAAGGCAGTCAGGCTACCAGCACCATTGGCGTCAGACAACTTAGCCGAGCGCTCCAGCAGACGCGAGTGCAAGTAGAAAACATCACCCGGATAGGCTTCGCGGCCGGGCGGGCGGCGCAATAGCAGGGACATTTGGCGGTATGCTGCGGCGTGCTTGGTAAGATCGTCATAAATAATCAAGGCGTGCTGTTCGCTGTCGCGGAAGTATTCGCCCATTGATGTCGCGGCGTAAGGAGCTAGGTACTGCAAGCTGGCTGGATCAGAAGCGGATGTAGCCACAATAATTGTCTGGTCCATAACGCCTTCGCGCTTCAGACGCTCCACTAGGCGAGCGACTTTACTGAGCTTCTGACCGATAGCGACATAAATGTTGATGACGCCGGTGGCTTGGCGATGCTGGTTGATCATAGTGTCAACAGCAATGGCGGTTTTCCCAGTTTGACGATCGCCAATTATCAGCTCACGCTGGCCACGGCCGATTGGCACCATGGCATCAATGGCGATCAAGCCAGTCATAATTGGCTCATGGACGCTTTTGCGGTCCAGCACACCAGGCGCTGGCCGCTCAACCGGGCTCATGTGCGAAGCCTTGATCGGACCTTTGTCGTCCAGCGGCTCGCCAAGCGGGTTGACCACGCGTCCAACTAGTTCCGGTCCAACCGGTACTTCCAGAATTCGTCCGGTCAATTTAGCGTTAGCACCGGCTTTAACACGTCTTTCATCTCCCAGCAGCACAGCGCCGATTTCTTCCTCGCCCAAATTCAAGGCAAAAGCCGTAACTGTACCGCCGTCAGTCGCTTCGAGATCAAGCATTTCGTTATAGCCCGCATTGCGCAGCCCGTAAATCCAGGCTACTCCATCACCGATACGCGTAACCACTCCGGCTTCTTCGACTTCGGGACGACTCTTCAGGTCATCGATCGCTTTGCGAATGTCTGAACTAAGTTCTTTGATGGATATATCAGTCATCATTTAACCCCCTCCAGATCTACACACCACACAAGCGAAGTCTTAGCAAAGCCAATACTTAGCTTGTGTTCTTGAGTCATTTGTTGGCTTACTCCTTTGCGGTTCGCATTCAACGTACCATCTGTACGCCTCATTTGCGATCCGCAGTCGCGCACCAAAACTGCTCTCAAGTGCGTAACTCTGGTCACTATTTTATACTCCCTTGTCTCAGACGATTTAGTTTACTCGATACGCTCAAATCGGCCACTTTATCTAAAGCCCGCAAGCGGACGCCGCCGAGCAACCCGGGATCTTGGTCTTCATGAATCTGGATTTTATCAGCTCTGAATAGTTGTTTAATCTGGTTTTTGGCTTCTTTGGTTAGCGGCGTGGCTGAGGTAGCGTGGACTTCCAGTGAACCGTATTTATCGAAGCGGGCTTGCTCGATCGAGCGTAGTAAACTATCAAGTTCCTTGGTGCGCCGCTCGGCGATCAGAAACGCCGCGACTGATTTGGCAAGAGTTTGGCTGTCTTTGGCCTCTTCGACGAGTTTTAGCAGAGCGGTCGTTAACTCTTTACGTGATGAGCTCATCTCGTTAGAGCCCACTTTCCCGTCTTTAATTGGTTAACGTCTGAATCGCTCGACACATGTTCAGTCGTTTGATAAATGCAAATAGTCTTTTGGGTTCTAACGGGACTCATCTTCGGACTCCGGCCAAGGCACGCTTGATCAACGAATCGTCTTTGCGGGCGTCTAGTTTTTCACCGATTATTACTTCCGTGGCATCAGCCACCAGGTTCAGCATGTCTTTTTCCAGCTCAGTCTTAGCTTTCTTCATGTCTTCTTCGATCTTGGCATGGGCATCGACTAGCATAGCGTCGACTTTGCGGGCTGCTGAAGCTTCGGCTTGTTTCAAAACCTCGCCAGCGTCCTGATGAGCTTGAGCCACGATTTTATCCGCCTCAATTCGAGTTTTGTGCAGCTGCTCTTCGATTTTTTCCTCGAGTTTTTCGCGTTCAGCTTCCATTTCGTAGCCGAGTTTGACGCCCTTGTCTATAGTCTGGCGTCGTTCTTCCAGAGAATTAACGATTTTTTCCAGCGCGAATTTCTTGATGATAAAGAACAAAACGAGGAACGTGACAGCCTGCGCCAAAATCGCGATCGGATCTATGCCAAGCGAAGCAATACCGCCAGCTGATTCCTCAGCATGTTCGGCTGTTTCCGCGAATGTGGTCATTAAGCTCGTTAGAATCATTGTCTCCTCGTTTTACTCTCTATCTATTATGACGTATTGGATCTTGGATGAGCCGCTAGGCGGCGCAGCGGATCGCAAGTGAGCTGTATGAAACATACAGTGAATGCGAACCGCAAAGCGCCAACAACGCGGATCGCCAAGAGGCATTACGTCAGCAGGAATGCGCCTAATAGGAATGCTAGTAGCGCTGTTACCTCGATCATCGCCGCGATGATGATGACCTGGCTAGCTGCTTTACCAGCCTCCGGATTACGGCCTAAGGCCTTCATGTAACTTGATCCCACCATACCTAGACCTATTGCGGCCGCACCGAGTGCAACTGCCAGCATGATGCCTTTGGACATTGCCAAGGCTGATTCGGCATCCGCAAATAAATGAACCATATATTTCCCCTTATCCCTTAAGTTTGGTTCTAACCACCACTCATACCCTTAGCTTCGACCTGCTTGGGTTTAACTGGATGGTGGTCATCAGAATGATCGGAATGGCTGATAGCCATTCCTAAATAAGTGCCGGCCAGGACAGTAAATACAAAGGCTTGGATATACGCAACCAGGCCTTCGAACAAGAATATCGGAATAACAGCGATCGGCGTCCGACCGTTAGCTAATATCATAGACGTGAACACGGCAATGAGAATTTCACCAACAGCTGTGTTCAGAAACAGCCGCAGGCTGAGGCTCATGATACGGGTAAATTCACCCATTACTTCTAAAATGCCGATGAAAAAGTTAATCGGATTTAGCGGTTTATTAGTGAAGTAGTGCTGGAGGTGTTTGAGGCCGCCTTGTTCGCGGATGCTCAGATACTGGACCATCAGCACAGCGATCACTGCCATAGCAATCGTGCCATTGATATCAGCTGTAAACGGCCGGAAGATCGGGACACCGTTGTACTGAATGCCTGGCCCAACCACCGGCAAAAGCCCCAGTAGGTTGTTAAACATAATAAATACAAAATAAACGCCAAAAATCGGCACAAACCGCAGGGCTTTTTGACGTGATCCAAACGGTCCCGTTAACAAGTTAGCAATGTAATCAACCATGATCTCGACTATAGCCGAAAAGCCTTTGCCAGGCCGGACTTTGATGTTCCGAGCAGCCAGACGCATAACAACACAAATAAAAATAGCGCACAGTAGGCCGTAAAGCATCGAATTCGTAACAGATACAGGTCCAATAGAAAAAAGCTTCTCAGCCTTAAGAGAAATGTGAATATCAGACACACTGAAATAGGAAAACACTAAATATCACCTCTATGCATACGCCGAAAAATTATAACAGAGACAATCCAAATATCCAACAGAGCAACAGCCGTTTGTACTAAAACAAGATAGTTGTCTACTTTTTCATGCTATAGCTTAAATTATTAGACAAAAGATGAAACAGGGTTTTGTTCACGCCAACAAAAAGGGAATTTATAGTTAACTGTCGTGTCTGTCCTCGCAAATAGAGGGAGTTTTCGCATCTAGACGATTTTCATCGAGCTGGCCCGTAAAACCTCTATCATCTGGGAGGCAAGACCCTATCAGTCTTTCTATGCAGACTGGCAACTCAGCATCTAGCTCACTCCTTAAAATTTTCTTCATACCTAGTATTAATTATAGTTAGAACTCAATAACAGCAAATTGCTCATGGTTGCATCTTTAGTGTTCTTCGTTTAAATATACGTAAGGTTTAAGGGGGCACGATATGGAAAATATTGATGATGATGGGATTGAACAGAAACGGGCTCTGGCCTATATGGTGGTCGACTTGGTTGACCACCTGCCGCCCCCGCGACACATTGAGCGGTCCGAGGAAATGCAAAGTCTTGGGGAAAACCTGAGCCTACTCGCTGTCGATGTACCAGGCTTTGCACTTAGGGCTTTAGCAGGCAATCTATCTAAAGATGAAGTTGCAGACGCTGCTATTCAAGCCTTGCGATTGCACGGAGAACGCGTGGGACCGTTCCGCAAACGAAAAATCAGAAAACTTATCAGTTTCTATTAAAGTTTAATCTTTGATGTTTATTAACGTTTGTGGTATAATATAGGTATATGAGTGATAGTTTAAGGTTGCCCCATGAAACCGCCGTTGATTTAATAAATGAGCATTTTGCTGGTATTGAGTTTGAAGAATATCCTGTTCCAGGCTATGCAGTAGAAACTGGCGCAAGTGTAGTGCAATTTTCTCGTGAGCTAGTTAGGCCTAATAAAGAAGGAGAGTGGTGCAAAGCCAGACTCAACGATCAAGTCGAAGCACATATCCGCACTAGGACCATAACAAAGCACATTACACAGCTAGGTTTGACTGAATTAGAGGCCGGCGGTAAAGTTAGTACTCTTTATACCCTTTGGCACGATAGTTTTTACCTCTCCAAAGGTATCATGACACACCCTGTAGGTCCCAGGAGACCATCTACTCCTGAAGAGCTGGCAGCTAGGATAGTGGCCACTGTCAGGAGTGCTGTTGCAGAGATCAAGTCAGGATTTGACGAAGCATCCATTGAAGACTGGGAGAAGTTTCTTGGGAACCTAGCAGTCGGTGAATGGAGCCAGGAAGAAGCTTAAAAGCTGAAGGCTTTTTTGAGGCGTTCGATGAAAGTTATAGATTTAGTGCCAGTACAGCCGCTAGGGTCATTTCGTTTATTGTAGTCGGCGGCGTCCCTGGTAATTGCATCGAAACGGCTATCTAGAGCGGCTTGGTTCTCTTGGCCGTAATTGATTAGCAACACGTCTTCCGAACGGATTACGGCATTGGCAATGCCCATCATTTCCTGGCCGTTCAGGATAAATTTCAGTTCACCGCCTTGGCCGTCTACATATGAGCCTTTGTCAGTTTTAATCAAAGTATCGCCCAATGTGTAGCCAAGATTCGCGAACAGATGACCCCAGGTCGCACCGGCGTCGTGTACATGCACGACGCCTGGGTTGTTGTCATGCAGATGAACACGAGTCCGTGGGTTATTTACTTCGTCTGAGCCGCAGCTCTGAACTTCCTCATAAAACGTAAAGTTATCGAACTTATCCTGCTGGCCGTTTACAAATAGCGCAAAGTTGGCATGGTGGTGGACGCTGTCGCTTTTGTACGTAAAGAATCGGATGGCAGCCAGCCAAAGCACACCAGCTGCAAAACCAACAGCCAGTGTCAGGAGAAGTTTCTTGCGGACTTGCTTCATGTCTCTAGTATAATACAGCCATGCTATTACAATATCTCGCACATGGTGGTATCGACCACACTAATGAGGTTGAATCTGTAGTTCATTCCCAGTCATCAAATATACCTATAATTTTAGCTGTTACGGCTGTTGTTATCGTAGGTTTAATTATTGCTCTCAAGTTTATTTCTAAAGCAGATCGCAAAGAGGACTAATGATCAAGGTCTATTCGACAACTTGGTGCGCTTTTTGCCACGCCGCCAAGCAATATTTCGACAGGTTAGGCGTCAAGTATGAGGATGTCAACGTCGAGCAGGATAGGGCTGCAGCCCAAGAAATGGTAGATAAATCAGGCCAGATGGGCGTGCCTGTGATAGATTTTGATGGCACAATTATTGTCGGTTTCGACCGCCAACGCATTGATCTAATGCTCCGCGAGAAAAAACTGCTGTAGCACCACATTTAGCGCTTGAGCTTGCGCTCTAGGCACCAGATGATATACTTTCACCAGGAGTATATGATATGACTCACTCGAAGGATAATTCAGCCAAGAAACTACCCGAAAGAGACACGGGTCCAGAGCTCACGGTTGTAGAGCCCGAAGGCCCTAAACGGCCTTTTTTTGACTCTGAAGGCACGCATATTTCCGACCTGCCTGTTGATAAGCTAGATTTTGAGCAATTCCGACGCGCCGTTGTTGATCAAGAGAAGTTTGAGCCCAGACCGATCATCAGATACATGATTGAGGCCAGTTTTGGATCTGTGCATGATGAACAATTTGAGGCCCATTATGCTGGTGTTATAGGCCAACTACTGGAAGTAGCCGACGACCCAGAGAAGAAATCGGCTCTTGATGATACCATCCTCGCTCTATATGACCACTTTGAAGTAAATGCGCCTCGTCTTATTGACGTAACCATGATGCTGCGTGAGCGTGAAATTGTTAGCGCAGAAGAATCCACCACGTTGATGCGTATGAGCTTCATGGTTGCCACCCAGTACGCATAAGACTTGCTTTGGCTGAGTAGAATACTGATACTAGCTGTATGGCCTTTGAGGATTTCAAGACTAAAGATTCAGTTGTAATTGTCTACACCGGCGAAGGCAAGGGCAAGACCAGCGCTGGGCTGGGTTTGATGGCGCGGGCGCTGGGGAATCGCTGGAATGTGGCATTTATCCAGTTTATAAAGCATTGGGGCGTAGGCGAGCATGTCTTTATCCGCGACATCATGCCGGTTTATGAGGACCAGCTGTATTTCTACAAGGGCGGGAAGGGCTTTTACCAGGCAGGCGAGCTAAGCGAGCAGCATATTACAGAAGCTCAGCATAAAAAAGCAGCACTAGAGACTTATGAAACAGCTCTGGACTGTGCCACCAGCGGCAAATACGACCTAGTAATCTGCGACGAGATCAACAACGCCGTCCACGACGGCCTATTAACCGAAAAACAAATGAAAGAATTAATCACCAAACGTCATAAAACCACCAGCTTGTGCTTAACCGGCCGCAATTTTCCAAGGAGGCTCCTTGGAAATACAGATATAGCTACTGGTATGACCAAGATCAAGCACCAC
>CAYXCB010000030.1:0-9468 GCA_964463635.1 uncultured Candidatus Saccharibacteria bacterium | reverse complement strand
AGTACTTATACTTTATCGGCCGGATTCGGAATATGCCCGCAGCGTAGAGGAATTTGCTAGGGAGTTTGAGCGCATATATCCTGGCAAAAAAATGGAAAAAGTCAGCGTCGATACCAAAGAGGGCGCGGCAACTTCGAGCTTATACGACATCTTGGACCACCCCGCCATGTTAGCCTTGCGTGATGACGGCTCAGTTCTGAATATCTGGCAAGGCGCCCAGCTGCCGCTTATGAGCGAAGTAGCCGGCTATCTAAATAGCTAGAGTTGCCCCTAGGATAACGATTAGCTATAATGACAGTAATCCGTTCGCTGTACAGCGAAGAGTGGCTATCAACCACGAGGAGTAGGAAGAAAAGCGCGAAGCGCTAAGTAGATCCTACCGGGTAAGCCCGTAACAGCAGTAAATAAGTCCCAAAGCAGGATGGTACCGACGGTCCACAGACCGGCTCCTGCAAGAGAAGGGACTTTTTATTTTTATAAAAGGGAAAAGTTATGAAGTTCAAGCAGGGAACACGCCGCCAGCCAATCGAGTACGAAAAGGATCTGGTTCGCTACTGGAAAGAAAACAAGACGTTTGAGAAGTCGGTTGACAATCGGCCAAAGGAAAATGCCTATATTTTCTACGACGGTCCACCCTTTATAACCGGTGTTCCTCACCATGGCACGCTGCTAAGCTCGGTGATTAAAGACGCCGTACCACGGTACTGGACAATGAAGGGCAAGCGGGTCGAGCGGGTTTGGGGCTGGGATTGCCACGGCTTGCCCGCCGAGGTCTTTACCGAGCAAAAATTAGGGATTAAAGACCGTCGTGACATCGGTACCAAAGTATCGCTGGAAGAGTACATCCGGACTTGCCGGGAAAATATGGTCCAGACCGGTTCGCTGTGGGAAGACACGATTGACCGGGTAGGCCGGTGGGTGGATTTCAAAGGCGCCTACAAAACCATGGACAAGGAATATATGGAATCGGTCTGGTGGGCTTTTAAGACCCTGTACGACAAGGGTAAGATCTACGAAGGCGAAAAGGTACTGCTTTACTGCACTAGGGATGCTACGCCGATTGCTAAGGCCGAAGTCGCCATGGATAATTCCTATCAAGACGTCACTGACCCCTCAGTCTACGTCAAATTCCGTCTTTATGATGACGAATATACCGGCTATATGTTTGAGGCTTATGAGAAGACTGACTTCGAGCTAATGTCAGAGGTAGAAAGAAAAATAGCAGATCAAAAAATTGAAAGCGAATCACCCAAAACTTATTTGCTAGCTTGGACTACTACTCCTTGGACTTTGTTGGCTAACACGGCGGTGGCCTTGAACAAGGATGTCGATTACGTGAAAGTAGAACTGAATGGCGAACGGCTAATCTTGGCTAAAGCTACTATTGATCGCGTACTGACCGACGAGAAACATCAGCCGCTTGATTATAAAATAGTTGACGAATTCAAGGGTGAAGACATCCGTGACTTGTACTATGAACCATTGTTTGGCAGAGGTAAGGACGTAATAGGTGAGGCATTATCAGACGATCGTGGCGACGGCGCTAATTATGTTTGGCATGCTGACTACGTCACTACTGAAGAGGGTACTGGGATTGTCCACCTGGCTCCGGCTTATGGTGAGCAAGATTATGAATTTGCCAAACAAAAGCATATACCGGTTGTTCACACGATAGATGACGGTGGTGTTTTTACCGAAGGTAACTGGAAAGGCCAAAATGTCTGGGAAGTAAACAAAGATATTGCTAAAACCCTTCTTGAAGACGGTACAGTCTGGAAAATTGAGTACATTACCCACAGCTATCCTCACTGCCATCGCTGCGGCACTAAGCTAATGTACCGAGCCCACCCCAGTTGGTTTATGTATATTGATGGTCAGCGGCAAGAAATGCTTGAGCAAAACGGCGATATTAACTGGTTCCCGTCTCATATCAAGCACGGCCGGTTTGCTAAAACAGTTGAAAGCGCGCCCGACTGGAACTTGTCTCGTGACCGCTTCTGGGCTACAGCAATGCCAGTATGGAAAGGCAAGGATAAACACGGTAAAGAACATGTCAAAGTTATTGGCAGTTACGCTGAACTCAAGGAGTTATCTGGCGTTGAATTAGAAGATTACCACCGTCCATGGATTGATGATGTCACATTTACAATAGATTCGGTCAAGTACCAGAGAGTTGATAAGGTTATGGACTCGTGGTTTGAAGCTGGTAGTATGCCGTATGCTCAGTTCCACTATCCGTTTGAGAACGTAGAAAAGTTTGAAAACAGCTTTCCAGGTGATTTTATAGCTGAATACGTAGGCCAGGTACGGGCTTGGTTTTATTATTTACACGCCTTAAGTGTCGGACTATTTGACAAAAACTCGTTCAAGAACGTGATTGTGACGGGTACCATCGCTGGTAATGATGGGCGCAAGATGAGTAAAAGCTACGGCAATTTTACCGATCCAAACGAGCTAATGGATACTTACAGTGCTGACGCATTGCGTTTTTTGTACCTGTCATCACCGCTGCTCAATGGTGAAGACTTCTCGCTGCAAGACAAAGATGTAGCTGACATTGCTCGTAAACTGAACATGATATGGAACATGTATGACTTCTTTACGATGTATGCTGATGTCGATGGTTGGGAATGGGATGGTAAGCTGGAGGACCCCTCAGAAAACCTCACAAACCCCTTAGACCAATGGATTATTTCCCGCGTCCACCAGGTATCGAAAGAAATTGACCAAAGCATGCTGACATATGATGTGCCAAATGCTACAAAAGCAATTTTACCGTTCATAGAGGATGCTAGTAACTGGTACGTACGCCGTTCGCGCAAGCGCTTCTGGAAGAGCGACAACGATGTTGATAAAGCTACGGCCTATCAAACTTTGCACTACGTACTGGTTAAATTGGCGGTGATCATGGCTCCTTTCACTCCGTTCTTAAGCGAAGAACTTTATCAGAAATTAACTGGTGGCGAATCCGTGCACCTCTTAGATTGGCCGCAACCAGGACAGGTGAACGAACTGTTGGTCCAGCGCATGGCAGCGGTAAGAAAAGTCATCAGTGAAGGTTTGGCTGAACGTGCTAAGGTTTCCATCAAAGTGCGTCAGCCCTTGGCAAAGGTAACGCTGCCAACAGAGTTATATGAACTGGTCCACGACTTCGAAGACATAGTGCGCGAAGAACTTAACGTCAAGCTCGTCGAGGAGCTTGATATCACTGAGGCGAATGCAGACAAAACTGAAGTTGAGGAGACCCGCATCGTCCTTGATAGCACTGTTACGCCCGCGCTGAGGCGAGAAGGCCAAGCTCGGGAAGTAATTCGACAGGTTCAGGCTGCACGCAAAGCCGCTGGGCTAAATGTGGACGATCGGATAGCTTTGACGCTCTCAACAGATGACAAACAGCTTCAGCAGGCAATTGAAGAACATGCCGAAACCATTAAGCAAGAAACGCTAGCCCTTCACCTTGCCAAAGAAGGTAAGCACAACTTTGCAACGACGGTAAGTATCGATGGTTCAGACTTAACTATCTCTTTGGAGAAGGCTAGCTAACACCTTTGACAGCTGATGTCATATCTGGTAGACTCGTTCGGTATATGAAAAAGGCTGTTATTACTACTGGCGGCAAACAATATCTCGTCCAAGAGGGCGAAACCATTGAAGTTGAGCTGTTAAAACAAGAAGGCAAGACCGCTAACTTTGTCGCTTTGCTGGTTATTGACGGTGATAAAACTACTATTGGCACTCCTGAAGTCAACGGGGTTAAGGTCACCGCTGACATTATAGAATCAGATGTTCAGGCTGATAAAGTAACCTCTATCCGCTACAAAGCCAAAAAGCGAGTTCACAAAGTTCGCGGCCACCGCCAGCACCAAACGGTTTTAAAGATTTCCAAAATTTCCTAGAAAATTACATAAATTTTGTGATCATAGGATTATTTTTTACTCGTCACCCCAGTTAGGAATTATGTAGATGATCTTATTTTATGCTATAGCATAAAATAGAGACATTCTTGGTAAAAATATAAGCATATTGCAGAGGATATTTATGCGTAGGTTGGTATAATAGGGGTATGAGCGACGATCAATTCACCAAACTGTATAAATACATGCAAGAGTTTAGGGGTGAGTTTAAGCAACACCAAGAAGATTCAAAGCATGAACTTGCGGATATCCGGGGAGCCATTGCCGAGCTGGGTGCTCAGATTAGAGAGTACCATCAGGAAATGATCATGTTTAGTCGTCAGGTAGATCGGCTACGTGAAGCTATCAAGCAAATTGCTGCCGAAACCGGCGTGAAGCTAAAAGTAGAAATTTAGCTAGCTCTTCGAGCATAAAAAAGGACGGATTTAGTCCGTGACTGTGGATAACTGTAAGCATGATGATAAGATTAATCTGTTTCGTTATGTTTTTAACAACGAAAACTAACAGATTAACAACAATAAAAACAAGAGATTGAACAAATATGCGGGTGTTAAACATAAGTTTGTAGACTAATTTGCTACGATTATTAGTGAGAAAATTCACATTTTTGTATATTCCAATCGAGTTAATTATTTGTACGGAATGCACTTGTTTTACCCCTGTTTAAAAGGCAATATAGAGTAAGGTTTTGTAATAAGCCTGGAAACTAAAAAGCGAAAAGCCAACAGTTTCAAAGCTAAAACAATATAAAACTCAAGCAAACAACCTAAAAATTTACCCGCACAAACTTTTCCTCGGAAAAGTTTCGGTGGGCAAGCAAAAAATGTTTAAACAAACAGTTCAAAAACTGGAAACCATTAAGCGCAGCCTCAAGAGAACAATTTTGGCTGTGTTTTTTGGTGTTTTTTCATCAACCTATTTTAACAATATTAACAGATTAAAATCAGCTTAGGTTGTTATAAATTTAGACACAAAAAAATGCCAGAAGAAAACAACTCACTATTACCAACTTCTATTGAAACGCCAAGCATGCAGGCTAGTTCCGGGGTTGTTGGCAGTGTAATTAAGCCCGTAGTCTTGCCCAGTAACTTTCAGTCCTCGTCCGGAACTGGCTTTCAGCCAGGGGTGGCACTACCGGAGGCGGCTGAACTGACTGCCCAAACTGATTCTTTGTTTGGGTCTGATGCTGAAAATTTGTCCAGCGAATCTAATCCTATTAATCATCGGAAACGTAATCTACTGCTGTTGCTAGCATTACTTCTGGTGGGTGGCTTTATGTTTGCTATGTACAGCTTGGTGTTCACGCGGATATCTAACAATGAGCCTTCCAATTTAACTTCGGTATCAAGTCCAACTATCACAGACCCAGGTACAATTAACGGCGCCCAGGGCCAACGTTTAAGCGTCATGGTAAATGCAGATTTTAAAGAAAGTGTTACTATTGCTGGAGATACTACTATAAGCGGCAACCTAGTAGTAACAGGCACCATAAATGGTATAACTTTGCCAAGCAGTATTGCCTACAACGATGCCAATCAAACTTTCACGGGCGTTAATACTTTTAATCAGACTATCCAGCAAAGTGGCAATAACGTCTGCGACTCATCCAATAACTGTGGTTTTGGTACCAGCTCGACCACCGTCAATGGGGCAGACGGCGCTGTGACTCTTCAGGGCACTGCCAATCGGGTCAATGTTTCGACCGCCGGCAACACCATTACTTTCTCAACTCCCCAGGACATCGCCACTACTTCTAGCCCCCAGTTTACCAGCCTGATACTGACTGGCGACCTGACTGTCGCCGGCCTAACTACATTAAATGGTGGCCTAACCGTGGAGACGGGGGATACCTTCACTTTTAATGGTGATGCATTCACTGACTTAACAGGCAATGGACTTCAGGTGAGTGCCAACGTGTTAACACTAGCCGTGCAGGCAAATAAAGGCCTGGAAGTTGATGTCAGCGGCCTGTCTCTGATTGACTGTGCTACCGATAATTTCATCCTAAAATACAGTACTGGCAGTGGTACTTGGGCTTGTGCCGCCGACGCCGGCGGTGCGGGCTTGGGTGATGATGTCAGTGTCAATGGCACCGCGACTACTAATGCTAATTTCCTGGACACCGCGGCCAGCGGTACAGCTGCCTCTACTACCTGGAGCCTCAACACCGCGTCCAATCCTGACGACGTTACTTTAGTTATTGGCAATGCTTCGGCCACCGCAGCAGGTGCGATCACCGCCGGCGCCCAAAGCTTAGCTGGTGTGAAGACATTTAACGCTCAGATTACGGCTGGTGGAGGCATCGGCCTCGGCAGCCAAACCCTCCAAGGTACCACCGCCGTGATTGACTTCGACAACTTCGACGTTACAAATGGTGGCAACGTCACAGCAGCGGGCACCTTAGCAGTACAGGGCGCCTCAGCTTCTATTGGCGGAGTTGCCTTGCAAGGCTCTTTGATCTTGCATGACGGCAGTGGCGAGACGGTCACTGTTCGCAGCCTCAACCAAGCAGCCAACCGCATAGTAGAGATTCCTATAATTGCTGCCAACGACACTTTCTGTCTGGCAACTGCTGGCAACTGTGCCGGACTAGCTACAACAACTTTGCAACAGACATACAATAACGACGTCGATGGTTCAGACAGCCGCATGGATCTAACAACTGCCGATGGTTCGCTGATTGTCAGCAACCCATCATCGGGTGGTAGTACCAGCGCCTACGCCTTAACCGTTCAACAACTGGCTACATCCGGTACTGTCGGTGGCCTGTTTGTAGACAACCGTGGTGATAGCTTCAGTTTCCGGGTAGACGACAGCTCGGCTGACACCACTCCTTTTGTCATAGACCAGGACGGCAATGTCGGCATCGGCGATGCCACCCCAGACGCTCTACTCGATGTTGCTGGTAGCTTCCGGTTTGATGATGACGGCGTCTTCGGCAATGTCGCCGCTGATACGATTACCTCACATGCCGCCGCTTGGATATTTCCTGGTGACACAACAGTAGCCCTTACAGGTGGGCTTAATGGTTTAAACTTTGATTCCAATACCCTCTCAATTGATGCAGCCAGTAATAGGGTCGGTATTGGTACTGCCGCCCCAGCAAATGCCCTGACGGTCAGCGGCAGTGCCAACATCACTACCAGGTTATCGGTAGGCGCCTCCCTAAACAGTGCAACGACCATTTATGCCGCCGAAACACGTACTGACACCTCTGGAACTATCGCCGGTATCACAGGTATCCTTACGAACAATCCGAGCGCTAACTCCACTGCCTCCAGTTACGGGGGTTACTTCACTAACACCACGTCTGCCAGCATTCGCGACATGTCTTCTATCACGGGCCTGCTAGGCTCAGCTTATAGCGAAACCTCGGGCACTGTAACCAGTCTAACGGGTGTTAACGCCGTTACGGTTGCCAACGGTAGCGGTACTGTTGCGCTGACTACCGGCCTGGCAGCTACTGTGAATGGCGGTGTCGGCTTCAATGCGAGTATCACTGAGGCTATCGGGGTATCGACCTTCGTCACACAAAACGGCGGTGGCGTCATGGCCAATGCCTACGGAATCCTGGCGCAAACCAATGCTGATACCGGAGCGGGGAGCATTACCAATAATTATGGAGTCTATATCCAAGATCAAGCGGGCGTGGCTTCGGCGCTTAATTACAACTTATACTCAGCCGGTAATGGAGTGAACTACTTCGGTGGCCACGTCGGCATCGGCGACACCACCCCAGCCGCCTTGCTGACCGTTGGAACCGGTGACCTGTTCCAAGTTTCTTCTGCCGGAGCACTAACCTTTAATGGTGTAACCACCGACCTGACTACCGGCACCAATGAAGACCTGACAGTCATTGCTAACGGCACTGGCCAGATTGTTCTGAACGATACTGTCCAGGTGACCACCCTTGGCACAGCCGATACCAACACCGCAGTCTGCCGTAATGCCGCTAACCAGCTGGCCACTTGTTCAGGGACTGGCTCCGGAGCATTCTTTGCCCAAGGCGGCAACAGCTTTGGGGCTGAGGGCGACCTAGGCACCAACGACAGCTTTGCCCTCAACTTCCGTACCGCCGGTACAACTAAACTATCCGTCAGCACCGGCGGCGACCTCACCTTTGCCCAAGGCGCCAACAAAACCCTCAATATCGCCCAAGCCAGCAGTGGAGCAGGCAATAACCTGACTATCCGGGCCGGCCAAAGCAATACCGGAGCTGTCAATGGCGGTGATCTTATCCTCCAAGGCGGCGCCACTGGTGGTAGTGGTCTCACCGGCTCAGTCATTGTCAGGGCCAACGGCACCGACAGAGCGTCCGCTTTCCAAGTCCAAAACGCCGCCAGCACGATTCTCCTTGGTGTCAACAGCTCAACCGGCCAGGTCAGTATTGGCTATGGGGCCAATACATCCGGCATACCCACCCAACCATTGAGTGTCAATAATGGTATAGCTGTGGAGCGTGCCACCAGCAGCTGTGCCGGCTGTGCCGGTGATATCAGCTTCCTGCGGGCCCGGGGCAGTCTGGGAGCGCTTCAGGCCGCCAACGTCGGTGACTCGTATGGTTCGTTCAGCTTCCGGGCCTACAACGGCAGTGCCTATGTGTTTGGTGCTGCCTTTGGCGGCGTGGTGGACAATGCCAGCTACGGCGGCGCGGTAGTTATCGAAACGACACCAACGGGTAATGGTGCGCTGGTCGAACGTTTCCGCGTTACCAGCGGCGGCAGTGTTGGTATCGGCGACAGCACCCCAGACGGTAAATTGGATGTAGAACTAGCCAACGCCGATACCAACGCCGCTACCGAGAATGGACTCCTGGTTGCCCTAACCGACACCGGCATAGTCACTTCCGGCACCGACACCACCTATGGCCAACAACTCACAGTCACCCGCACCGGGGCTACTGGCGGCACCATAACTACCTATGGCCTAGACATCCAAGCCACGGCTGACAACGCCGGAGCCGGTACCTCACTCCTAACCGGCCTTAACGTCAACGTCTCCGGAGCCGATACCAACTATGCCGCGCTCTTCCAGGGTGGCAATGTCGGCATCGGCACCAGTGGTCCCAGCAATACGCTCCATGTCAATGGCACGACTCGTCTGCAGGGGCATAGTGCCTTTGGTGCTGCCACAGTGGATACCGGGTTTTTAAGCGGAGCTGCGTTCGCTATACAAAGCATAGGTGAAACCTACGACAGTGAAGCTATCGGCTATGGCGTGCTGTCTGAAATAGAAGCCAACCCAACAAGTGCCGGCGGTAATTACGAAAGTGGTCACTTCTACGCCGAGTCAAAGTCCACGAATACCCAGGCTATAAATAGCTTAATTGGCGGTAGCCTGTATGTCAGGCACTACGGTTCCGGTACTGTAACGTATCTTCGTGGTACAAGCACTAACGCGATGACAGGCAGCGCCAGCTCCGGTAATGTAACTTCAGCGACTTCATTGCATGCTTTTACTGGGCATTTCGGTACAGGTACTATCACCGATGCTTTTGGTGTTCGAGCGGGTAGTCAAAATTTCAGTACTGGTACCATTGCCAATAACTACGGCT
>CAYXCB010000029.1:0-9662 GCA_964463635.1 uncultured Candidatus Saccharibacteria bacterium | reverse complement strand
TTTGTTTGGTCGGGGTGAAAGGATTCGAACCTTCGACCTGACGGTCCCAAACCGCGCGCTACCAGACTGCGCCACACCCCGAAACTTGCCACATTCTAACAGATTAGAAATATCTAGGCTACAAGCTGTTGATTACAACTACTGTATTTAATGAAATTATCCTTATGGTATTCTTAATATAAGGCAATCTATACACAAATATGGCACGACTACCAATACCAGGCTCGGACACAGGTACTTGGGGAGATATCCTCAACGATTATTTATCACAGTCCCTCAATGCTGATGGCACGATTAAAGACAGCGCTCTATCTTCTAAAGCCGACCTGTCTCATACCCATGCCCAGGCTGACGTTACTAACCTCACTACTGATTTAGCAGCAAAAGCCAACGATGCAGACGTTGTTCATGATACTGGCGACGAAACTATCGCAGGTGTTAAAACTTTCTCCAGCTCACCAATTGTGCCCACGCCATCTACGGGAACCCAAGCTGCCAACAAAACTTACGTAGATTCGGCCGCCGCAGCCGGTACGCCCGACGCTGACGCCTCAACCAAGGGCAAAATCCAGTTAACGGGTGACCTAGCTGGTACCGCTGCCAGCCCGCAAATTGCCACTGGCGTTATTGTAAATGCAGATATTAATGCTTCGGCGGCCATCGCTAAAAGCAAACTAGACAACCTGAATATCGTTGACGCTGACGTAAATGCCAGTGCCGCGATAGCTCAGAGCAAGATCTCAGGTTTAACAACAGATCTAAGCAATAAGCAAGCGGCAGATCCTGACCTTACGGCAATTGCCGCACTTAGCCCCAGTAACGATGATCTTGTTCAGCGTAAATCCGGGGCTTGGACTAACCGTACTATGACTCAGGTTAAGGCAGACCTGGCCTTAGTTAAAGGTGACGTTGGACTAAGCAATGTTGATAACGTATCCGACGCTGATAAGCCGGTTTCAACCGCAGCCCAAACGGTATTAGACGCTAAGCTTAGTTTGTCAGGCGACTCGATGGAAGGATTTTTTGCTCCGGCGGTTGTTTTGCTTTCAGATGGTACTAACATTCCGACAGATGCTGCAACTGGCAATCATTTTAGAGTTACGCTTGGGGGCAATCGTACTTTAGACAACCCGACTAATCCCACTGATGGCCAAAAGATCCTGTGGGAAGTAATCCAGGATGGAGCAGGGGGAAGAACTCTAGCATATGGATCTAAATTTACATTTGGCACCGATGTGCCGTCGCCTACTTTAAGCACGGGGGCAGGAACTCGAGACTTTATTGGCGCGGCATACAATGGGGTCAGTGACAAATGGTATATGCTCGCTGTAGCAAAGGGTTACTAGATGGCTGATCGCTATTGGGTAGGTGGCTCGGCTACTTGGGATGCGACTGTTGGTTCTAAGTGGGCAACTACCTCCGGTGGGGCAGGCGGGGCGGCCGTGCCGACAGCCGCCGACGACGTGTTCTTGGACGGAGCGTCAGGCGCGAATACGGTTACAACTTCATCTACATCAGTATGCCGAAGCATAATGTGTACGGGCTTCACCGGAGCTCTCGCACTAGCCAACAGCACAACCGCCCTTGGGATTGGCGACGCTTCTGGCGGTGCTATGACATTAGTAGCTGGCATGACTTTGACAATTGGCGGCACGTCCTCCGTCATCAACTTCGTGTCGACGTCGAACAACGGCGGCACCGGGTGGGGTGTCACGTCGGGCGGCAAGACGTTGCCGAATGTGACGTTCAACGGGGTCGGCGGCAAGTGGGTGCTGCAAGACGCTCTCGCTGCCGGGGTAGTGACGCTTACCGCCGGTGAGTTCAGCACCGGCACCAACCAATCAGTCACTGCCACCACTCTGACGTTGACGGGAGGCTCAACAAAGACCCTGACCTTGGGTTCATCCGCCGTTATTCTTTCCAGCAATACCGCTCTGGTCGGCCCTACCGGCTCGCCCGAAACGATCACGGCTAACACGGCGACGATCACCGTCACAGGCGCGGGGGCTGGCATCAATAACGGTTCAGGCCCGAATACACGAGACTGGAACGGTCTGAGCATCGTGTTCACCGGATCAGGCACCCATACGATCTCGGGGATTTCGTGGACCTTGGCGAATCTCACGGTCACGGGCACCGCTGCAAAGACGGACATCGTTTCGATCGTCCAGAACCTCATCCTGACGGGCACGCTGACACTAACCAGCAACTCCGTTGTGAACAGGTTGCTCGTCCAATCGTTCACGCTCGGCACGCCTTGCACGATCACCGCCGCCAACGTCGTCGTAACCAACACGGTGGATTTCCAAGACATTACTGGTGCGGGGGCAGCAACGTGGACAACAGGAGCATCAGGAGCAGCAGGATTTGGAGATTGTGGCGGAAATTCAGATATTACTTTCACTACAGGAGTGGACAGATACGGCGTGGTGGCAGGCAACTGGTCAAACACTGCTACATGGTCAGCTACTTCAGGCGGTTCGGGGGGAGCCTCGGTGCCACTTGTTCAAGATACAGTATACTTGAACGCTAGTTCAGCGGCAGGAAACTATACAATAGATATGCCTAGAGCCTGCAAGAGTATAGACTGCACGAATTTTACTCGGACTCTTAACACGTCATCTGTCTGGACAATCTACGGTTCTCTTACTTTAGCATCCGGTATGACATTTACCGTAGGTAGTATTCCTACCTTCTCCGGTAGAGATAGTTTTACAATCACCACAGCTGGAAAGAGTCTTGGTGTTAGCACTTGGACGATTAATGCATTCGGAGGCACCTATACGCTGCAAGACGCCTTTACGTTACCCGCACAACTTACTGTCAGTCGTGGGACATTTGATACCAACAGCCAAACAGTGAGTACGTTAAACTTGTCAGCATCTGCTGGTACCGCTTGTTCGATAGTATTGGGTACATCTACTTGGTCTTTAACATCCGCCGCAGCCAGTACTGTCTGGAACGTGGCATCTGCTAATACGTCTATGAGTGCGGATAGCGGAACGATTGTTATTTCTACTACTTCAGCAAATACCCGTACGTTTGCAGGGCAAGGTCGCACCTACGGCACTCTCACCTACACGGTCGCAGGCTCCACCGGGGTGCTCGTTGTCACTGGGTCCAACACGTTCGGCACCATCAACGTCGGCTCCGGGCGCACACTTCGACTTCCGACCGGCTCGGCCACGCCGACGCACGTCGACACCTGGAACGTCAACGGCATTGTCGGTGATCTAGCGATCGTTGACAGTGCAACATCCGGCACGGCCGCGTACCTGAGCCGCACGCTCACCGGAGCGTCGGGGGAGGTGTGGCGGTTCATGCGGACAGCAGCGACCCCGCTGGTGCAGGAGGCTGACCACGTCGACCTGCCCGGTGTGATCGGCAACTACCTCTGGACCGCGGACACGGCTGCCCTGTCGATCACCGGGGACATCGACGTGAGGGTCAAGGTCAACCTGACCGACTACACGCCAGTTACCTCACAAGTGCTCGTGGCGAAGTGGGCAAGCCAACGATCTTTCGTGTTCTGGCTTCAAGCGACGTCTGGTGTCATCCGGGTCGATCTATCGCCTGATGGTACCAACTCGTCTGCTGTATCTGAGACCACGGCGTTCATTGACAGTACCACCTACTGGATGCGCTTCACCTGGGACCAGGGCACTGGTGACGTGAAGTTCTGGCAAGCGGACGGAATCCTCACCAACCCGAGTGGCGCTGACTGGGTGCAGATCGGTGCGACTGGCAACATCGCCATCGCATCCATCTTCGATTCGACAACCTCCGTTGAGGTTGGAACATCGACCAATGGCACAGGCAACCCAGCCGTCGGTGACTTCTACGCCGTCGACATCCGCAACAACGTTCTCGATGACGGCACCGGCATCGTCGCCCTGGCCAACTTCTCGCGGCAGGAGCCAGTTACTTCGCAATATCTATCTATTAGAGATTCAACTGCTTATGGCTCTAGTCTGTGGTACGCCGGGACGACATCTGTCAACGTCTCTAACAACTCAGGCTGGATATTTACCGACCAAACAAACACTGCCAACTTCTTAGACTTCTTTGAATAATATTTGCATATAATAACGGGTTTGATACAATTGGCGTAAGCATTAATAAGCTAATAAAACAAAGAACACCCTAAGGAAAAACATGAACAAAATACAAGAAGTTATGCAACAAGAATTAAGTCGTAAAGATTTTATAAAATACATCGGTATTGCCCTGTTAAGCATGGTCGGAGTAGCCAGTTTCCTGCAGAATCTGACTAATAACCTCCAGTCATCAAGCATGTCTTCACCTAAACCGCAGGTTGGTGGTTACGGCGGCAGTCCATACGGACGATAAAGACTAAGACATGAATTTATATACTCTGCCATATAATTTTGCCCAAGCTACATATGGCGACGGTGAATATGGCAGCGAGGGTTACGCAACAGAAACTACTACAACTACTGAGAGCGGCGGCCTAGCTAACACCGGCGTGCCGGTTATTTTGGGCGGAACTATCGGAGTCTCGTTGATACTGTGCGCGGTTATCCTGCTAGTTCACGGCCGCAAGAAGAAGTAAGCATTGCTAAACTAACCGTACTCTCGTAAAATAAGCCAGAAGCATTAAATCAATTTGGAGGGACCATGTTTGGCCTAGGACTACCAGAACTTATCATTATCTTAGTTATATTGCTGCTATTATTTGGAGCAACGCGCTTACCGAAGCTGGCACGCAGCTTAGGTGAATCAGCCGGGGAATTGCAAAAAGGCTTTCAGGGCGGACTAGATACTAAGAACAAAAAAGACACTAAAAAATAAACCAGGGGAAGACGAGGAGCCATGGGCTCGAAAAACACAATACAAAAACCGTTTATTGACCACCTACATGAACTTCAGATTCGTCTGACGTGGGCGGTGCTGGCTATTATTGCCTGCGGGATTGCCGCCTATAGCTTTCATAAACCGTTACTTGAGATAGTACAGAGGCCATTAGGCCAGACCTTGTACTACACCTCGCCAACTGGCGGCTTTAGCTTCCTATTTAAACTATGTTTTGTTTTCGGATTTATCGCAGCTTTGCCAATTGTCTTGTACCAACTATTCAAATTCTTAGGCCCACTGCTTGAGCGCTCGCATAAGCTAGAGATTACGGCGTTTACCCTCTGGTCCATGAATTTGGCTTATGCCGGCGTGTTGTTTGCGTACTTTATCAGCCTGCCAGCCGCACTCCAGTTCCTGGCCAAATTTGGCGATGGCAATATCCAGGCGCTGATTACAGCTGATGAATACTTTAATTTTGCCCTGGCTTACTTAGGGGGCTTCGCGGCCTTGTTCCAGTTGCCTCTCATCGTTCTATTTATTAACCGGATCAAGCCGTTAAGTCCACGAAAAATGATGGGAGCCCAGCGCTACATAATTCTCGGTAGTTTTATTGCTGCCGCCATTCTGACGCCTACGCCAGATCCAGTTAACCAAGCCATTATGGCTTTGCCAGCGGTCGCGCTGTACCAGCTAAGTATAGCTATGGTGCTAATTATTAATCGAGTTTCTCGCAAGAAACCCGCTGTCCAGCCAATGGCAGTAGCTTCGCCTTATAAGCTGCCGGATCCAGAGCCGGTATTTGCTCCGCGGCCAAAGCTAGCTACATACAGCTATGCCGCCCTAGGCTCTTCAGCTATTACAGAAACCCAAAACTCCCATGTGCCTAACTTAGTTGCGACCCGGCGCCCAATGATGACGGATGTGGTTCTCCGCTAATTATATATTCTTGGCCCAGTTGACTATATTTTCGGTACAATACTGCTTATGACCGGACTATTACTTGGCGTCCTTGGCGTCTTCCTGATTGTAACAACCGATGAAATCTTATGGCGGGCTAAAATAGTCCGTGGCGAAGTGTCGCGCAAGCTAGTCCATATCTGGGTCGGTACATATATAGCCATATGGCCGTTTATGATGAGCTGGGAAGCCATCCAGGGCTTGGCTGCGGCTATGCTGGTAGTAATTAGTATCTCGCGCCAATTCCATATTTTTAAAGGCATCCACAACATCAAGCGCCGGACTTATGGCGAATATTTTTTCCCATTAAGTGTCGGGCTGTGCGCGTTGATTACTGATTCGAAGTGGATATTTATGGCCTCGATATTGCACCTCAGCCTAGCGGACGGGCTGGCGGCCTTAGTCGGTACACGCTTCGGCAAACGGACCTATTACCGGATTTTCGGTCAGGATAAATCATGGGTCGGTACAGCTACGTTTTTGCTACTGTCAGGCTATATCATTTTTGTAGCTGTAGCTGGCGATATAGGTGATTTTGCCGCTGTTAGCCCGCTCATTGTTATTTGGCTGCCACTGCTGGCAACGGCAGCAGAGGGCGTGGCCGTCTACGGCACGGATGACCTGTTAGTGCCATTAGTTGTCGTAACTGTTCTAGAAGCACTCACCAGAGTGTAGTTTTTTGCTATACTGAACTTCTATGGGGATCACAAATAAAATCCGGCAGCACTTCGAAGATTATTTAAGCGAGTTTGTCTACGGTGGTATTGACGGGGCCGTCACAACTTTTGCTGTGGTGGCCGGTGCAACTGGTGCCAAATTTGATGTGAAGATTTTGTTGGTGTTAGGGTTTGCCAATTTGATCGCCGATGGCTTTTCGATGGGCGTAGGCTCATATCTTTCCACTAAATCAGGCCAGGAATTAATGCAAAAGCGCGGGGAATCAATCAAAGACGAGCCATCGCCCATTATCAATGGCTCGACTACTTACGCTTCATTTATCCTAGTGGGACTAGTGCCTCTGCTGGCATACACCGTTGACACCATTTTTGACCTGGGTCTAAATAATATTTTCCTCATAGCCTGTCTGCTGACAGCTCTAGCTTTTATAGGCATCGGATACTTGAAAAGCCGGGTGTCACAAGCGCCACTGCTGCGTTCGGTCATGGAAACGCTGGTGCTGGGCGCAATAGCCGCCAGCCTGGCCTATGTATTGGGCGATCTCCTAGAACGCTTAATTACTTAGTAGTCGCTTGACGGCAACCATAAAGGCTGCTTCCTTCAGTGAAGATTTTTCCTGTACGCCAGTGTCGTAAATTTCGTCAACAGCTTTAACCAGGAACTCTTCCAGCTGCTGGTTTACCTTTTCTTCAGACCAGTGCTCCCCGGAATTATTTTGCAGCCATTCAAGGTAGCTGACAATGACGCCGCCGGAGTTAGCCAGGATGTCCGGAACTATAACCACGCCTTTTTCCATTAAGTAATTATGAGCTGCTTCATCAACTGGCCCGTTGGCTAGTTCCAAGATAAACCTGGCTTTCACGTCTTTCATATTCTTCGACGTTATTTCATCCCCCAGCGCAGCCAGAACCAAAACATCTACTTCTTGTGCTATCAGTTCATCGTTAGTAATGGAAGTTGATCCGTAATCATTAAGTTTCCCACCGCCTTTTTTGTAGGCGTCGACTTTACGGACATCAAAGCCAGTGGGATCAGATGTACCACCGCTGGTGTCAGTAGCTGCAACCATTTTCCAGTTCAAGCAATCAGCTGCCGCAACCAAGGCAAAAAACGACCCGACATTCCCAAAGCCTTGGACGGCGTAGGTCAAACTGTCATCAACAGCCATTTTCTTTAGCAGCTCGCGGAGCACAATAACGCCTCCCCGGCCAGTAGCGGCATCACGGCCCTCGCTGCCGCCTTTATCTAACGATTTGCCGGTAAACGAAGCCTTGCCGCTATCACCAGTTTGCTTTTCGAACTCATCAACCATCCAGTCGATTATCCGGCTGTCTGTATTAACGTCCGGTGCGGGCACGTCTTTCTGCGATCCAATATGTGGTGCCAGGTGAGCTGCATACTTGCGACTTAATTCTTCCAGTTCAGCATCATTTAAGTCCTTAGGGTTAACGGCCACGCCACCTTTGCTGCCGCCAAGCGGCAAGCCGATCGCAGCTGTCTTGAGGCTCATAAGTGTAGCTAACGCCTGTACTTCATCTAGATTTACATCTGGATGGAAACGAACACCGCCTTTATACGGTCCGCGCTTATTATTGTGCTGGACGCGGTAAGCTTTGAACTTCTTGCCAGAGTTTAGGGTGATGTCGAATTCATGGTTGGCATCGGTTCTTAGAAGCTGATCGACAGTAGCTTCATCTAGGCCTAGCCTTCGGCCAACCCGTTTGATAATCGCGTGTGCTGTTTCGAGCATTCTGCCTCATTATTTAACGTAAACATTGTACTCTATCGAGCGCAGCGTCTTAGCATTTGACTCTCACCCGAATCTAAGCACCAGAAAAACCTATATAAATACCATGCTATAGCTTGGTATTTATATAGGTTTAAGGGGTGAGCAGGATTCATTACAAAAAAAGCATATAAGCCTGCCCTAGCGCAGAAGGTCTAGAATTCGGGTTTCGTAGCCAGTATGCAGCCAGATGATAAAGCCGACTGCAAATATGATTAGACCAACCAGTAAAACCGTGCGGTACCATTCTTTCATAACGTCGCCTCTTCTAGCTTGGCTTGGATAACTAAGCGGTCTTTGGCAGACCAAAGCGGCGTACAGGTATATAGCGTCAAAATTGAATCGCTAGTGGGCGCTTCAACCGACACAGCTTCAGGCGGGACAACGCTGACTGAAAAAACCTTATATTGGTAAGCCTTGCCCTCCCAATAAACAATTATGGGGTCGTTTTGTTTGATTTTATCTAAGTTGTAGAAAATCGCGTGGCCGCTATATGTAAACCTGTGGCCGACTAGGACTGTATTGCTGCCTTTGTCTGGCGTGCTGGACTGAGGACGGCGCCAAATGCCGCGGTTGACTGTCTGGACGCTCTCGCCTTCCAGGATTTTTTCTTGTATCTCAAGGCCTGGCAGTAAAAGTGTGTTTTCGGTTGGAATCGGTACCTCGCCGATGGAAAAATTAACATTCACGGGCGACGATATCATTGGAGCGTTATGCAGCAGCCACCAGCTGATTGATGGTAACCACGGCCAGACCAAGATATAAAGGCCTAGCAAAAACAAAATACCCGACAAACCTGTATTTAAATTACGCAGCGACCATAACCGATTTGCTGAGGGAGATGATGCTTCTTCCATTCCTATTATGATAGCAGGGAAGCAAAAAACCTTACTGCATGTAATAGCTTATGATTACTTAAATTCGTGAAACAACTTGCAATAATACCCAAAAAGGTGTATTACTAAATTAACAGCAAAAGGTTTGGGCAAAAAGGTGGCATTAAGCGACGAGGATACTGTAGTTGAAGATGTCGTTGACGCAGCAAAATCTCCATATGCCCTAATTGGCTATCTGGTACTTATCGCAGCTATCCTCTACTGGTTTATGCTACGCCGACGCAGCGACCAGTCTTAGTATTGCAATATATTGACAAATATGGTATAATGTAATGATATACTGGTGTTCGAGCGGGCGTCGTATAGCGATTAATACTTTAGTTTTCCAAACTAAAAATGGGAGTTTGACTCTCCCCGCCCGCACCACGCCCCGGTAGCTCAGCTGGATAGAGCAGGAGACTTCTAAGCTCAAGGCCGCAGGTTCGAATCCTGCCCGGGGTACCAGGTGAATTTTAATACCGCCCATTAGGTGGTCTTGAAATTCAGCTCGATAATCCCGAGCAAGGATTAGAGCCTGAAGAGTGAACGTA
>CAYXCB010000028.1:0-10761 GCA_964463635.1 uncultured Candidatus Saccharibacteria bacterium | reverse complement strand
AAGCAGTACTAGACGCGATTGACGATAAAACTCGCCACCCAGGCTACGAAACCCTGATCCGAGTTGTGGCTTCATCCAATGTATCGCAGCGCGCCCAAGCGGTCTTGGGCAACGTTGTAGCGGCCTTTTCGCTGTTTGATGCGCCAGGCAAGAACGGTTTCAAATACACGCCGGCCAGAGACATCGAGCGCTTCGTAACAGCGTATATACTGCGGTTTTTCCCGCAGGAGAGTAATAAGAGTATTTTAAACTCCGTTGAGCTGGCGACAATGTTCCACTTCCCAGACCAGCGCAACATACCAACTTCGCAGCTGGAGCGCCAGACTTCCAAGCAAGTCGACGGGCCGCGCAACGTACCTGACGAAGGCTTATTGCTGGGTTATAACGTCTTCCGCGGCGTCAAAAAGCCCATTCGCCTGAGCCTGGAAGACCGCCAGCGCCACATGTACGTGGTCGGACAGACCGGTACCGGTAAATCTACTTTTCTAGAGAACTTGGCGCTGCAGGACATGTTAAATGGCGAGGGTTTTGCCTTTGTTGACCCGCACGGCGATACAGCTGAGAAGCTGCTGGCCATGGTGCCTAGAGAGCGTACCGAGGACGTTATTTACTTCTGCCCAGCCGATATGGACTACCCAATGGGCCTTAACTTATTCGAGTTTGACCGGCCCGAGCAAAAAGACTTCCTGATCCAGGAAGCCATTAATATGCTCTATAAACTTTATGACCCGCAGCACCAAGGCATCATTGGGCCTCGGTATGAAAGCTGGTTCCGCTACGCCGCGCTGACGCTTATGAGCGACCCGGGCGGCTCAACCTTTATTGATATCCCAAAGGTCTTTACAGATAACAAATACGCCAAACAAAAGCTGGTCCACGTCACCGACCAGACGGTCCTAGACTTCTGGAACAAGGAAATGGCTAGCACGACCGACTACCATAAAAGCGAGGTGCTTGGCTGGTTCGTTAGTAAGTTCGGGGCGTTCTTAGCTAACGAAATGATGCGCAATATCGTCGGACAAACCAAGAGCGCCTTTAACCTGCGCGAGATTATGGACAACAAGAAAATCCTGCTGGTGAACCTAACTAAAGGCCGGACCGGCGAACTCAACTCCCGGTTGCTCGGTATGATCTTTGTCATGAAATTCCAGGCAGCCGCCATGAGCCGCTCAGACCAGCCAGAAAGCGAACGCAAAGACTTTGCCCTGTATGTCGATGAGTTCCAGAATTTCTCAACCGACAGCTTTGCTACGATCATGAGTGAGGCTCGCAAATACCACCTGAACTTGATCGTGGCTAACCAGTTTACGACCCAGCTCAGTGACGAGATCCGCGATGCTGTCTTTGGCAATATGGGTACTATCGTGTCATTTAGGGTTGGCCAGAACGATGTTGACGCCCTGACTAAGTATTACCAGCCGTTGTTTGGAGGGGACGACCTGCTGCGTGTGCCGAACTTCAATACGATTGTGCGGACCCTAGTTAACGGCGTGCCAACTCAGCCGTTCAGTATGGCTACCTTACCGCCGCTCGGTAACCCTAACAACCAGTTATCAGCGGCCCTAAAGCAGCTGTCAGCCGCTAAGTTTGGCCGTCCCAAGGCTAAAGTGGAAGCCGAGATATTCGAACGCCTAGCTACGAAGGAAGACGCGAAACCAGCTTTCACACCCGGCGGCCCGGCTCGGCCAGGCGCCAGCCCATTCGGGGCGCCGCCAGCTAGTCCATTTGGTGCGGCGCCCGCCGCCAAGCCGGCCAGCAGCGGTTCGTCCTTCCTGGATGATTGGTTGGCTAAGCGCCGTACAGCCCCTGGAACAGCTCCGGCTGTCAATAATCCTACTGCTAATCCTTTTGCTGCTCCTGGAGCCCCTGGAGCGCCTCAGGCGCCCGTGGCAGTTCCACAACCTACTCAGACTCCGCCCGCACTGGCAGTCCCGCCTAAACCAGCTGCCGACCAGCCATTATCGACCCAGAATATTTCCAGCAACGTCCTAGAAAAAGAAGAAGTCGACGACATCGCCAAGGAGCTTAGGAGTTCACTAAATAAGACGCCGACAAACGAGCCTAAAAAAGACGGTGAAATTAAAATCGCCAAGCCTCACGACCCGGCAGATCAAACTACTCCAGAAGACACGATCTATATAGATAAAGAAGGCAACTTGAGCCCCACAGACTCAAAAGATGACAATAAACCGACTACGAGCGCCGTTTAACCAGGCGTCCGGTTAGCTCAAGTAATAGTCCTAAAAAGTAACCGCCGATAAACAGTACGATAAAAACTGAGAAGTTATACCTAAAGCCGTAGTGTCTGGCCATGTAGAGGGCGATGCTGCTGCCAATTAGGGCGCACAGACCGCCGGCTAATATGCCGGACGGACGGGCAACTGTTTGGCCGGCCAGGCCGCTTAGTTTATCGATTTTGTCCTGGTGGACAACCTTGCTGAATACTCGGTCTGGTCCGTGCAGGCGGCTTTGGATGTGCTTCAGCCCACGCTTGTAAGCATCAACTTTGAGCTGTTTGTGGGCGGCAAAACTGTGGCTGGCGTTGGAAGATTCCTGCTTTTCGCCGACCGCTACTTCTTTGCTGCTAAAAGCCTGGGTTTCGATGTTGTGACGCAGTGTTTCCAGGGCGTCGTCAGTATGTTCAGGCGAAGCCTCAGCTTTAGCTTTGATCTTATCCAGGTTTTCAGCCGTCTGCTCATGCAGATCAAGTTTTTCCGCTGTCTCGTGGGTTGGATGCAATACTTCAGACATATTTATAAGCCTCCGCTAGTTGAATATTCGGCTCGGACTAGGTCGAGTTCTTTGCCTAGCAGTCGGCTGCGGGCAAAGAAGTAGGAGACAACTACTGTCAAGGTAATGCTGACGGCTAGGACTTCACCCGGGCCGGTATTAGGCAGTGTAGTGGTCGTGGTCTCGACGATTTTCGCCACCGAGCCTGGCAGTTTGATGTTAACTGCGTTGCCATAAACATTTGTCATCATCAAGTCGAAGCTGCCTGGGTTAGAAGCTGGCGAAGGCGTCTGAGGGATAGGGTTTTTGATCTTAACTGTAATGTGCTTAGTCAGTATAACACCGGCTTTAATATCGGCTTTTGCCCAGCGGACAACCTTCTGGTCATCTATTTCGCCGCCGTTTAGATCTACGACATCAGCGTATTCCAGCACGTCTGTTAAATTCTCTTCAACCACGAAATCTTTAGCGGTGGTTTTGCCATTATTTTTTACTCGTAAAGTATAAATAATCTTGTCGCCAGCGGCCGCTGTGGTGTTGTTGGCGTCATCAATATTCTGGGTATAGTTTTGAGCCGACTTGCTCAAAACTAAGCAGGCGTAGGTGTCTTCTTCGTTTTGAGATTCCTCGCAAGGTTTTTCAGGTGTAGGTGTCGGTGTAGGTTCAGGAGTTGTCGGCGGCGGGGCAGGCTTAGACGGTTCGAGGACCGTAATACTGAAAGTACAGTTCGTACCCGGGAACCAGACTGAACCTTCTTTTAACAGCTGCCAGACGTAGGTATAGTTACCAGGCGCAAGGGGTGCTTTAAAGGAACTGCTTTCAAAGACGCCGTTGGAACCTGATGGGATGGTGGTTCCGGCGCGGACCGGAGCCCTTGTTATAGTCAGTTTTGTGTTGTTCTCTGGTTCAGCTGAACCTATCTTCCATGGGCCTTCTGGGGTCCAAGTCTCACCGCTGCCGTTAGTGGCATTAAAGCCGACGTAAAAGGTTTCATTTGGCTTAACGGTTTTCGCGGCGTTGGCATAATTACATTTGCTTTGTATCACAGGGGGGGCAGGAGGCGGCGGTGGCGCGGGAGTTGTCTCAACTACTGTGATGTTGCCGCAGTTAAATAGGACCATATAAGGCGTACCATCTGACCGTGTACCAACCAGGGCTTTATAAGTCGAGAACGGGCCGCTGTCCCAGCTCCATAAGTAGCGCTGGTAATAAGTTTTGCCGCCGATTACGACGGTTCTTTCACCGGCTTTGCCATAAGGCAAGCGGCCGATTGATATAAGCTTACGGTTATGGTCGGTTGAACGGATATCTTTAACGGCCGCGCCGTTTAAGTTGGCGCAGTTAATGCCGAAGTGTTCCAGAGTTGTGCGAAATTCGTAATTATTGGCATTGCAGTGGCCTACGGCCTGAGCCTGAGTAGTGAAACCGCCGGGAATAATATCATTGCCAGCACCAGCGAACGAGTGCTCGGGCGGGGAGACAATGGCTAACATCTGTACGGCAATCGCTAATACCACCAAAACAGCGCCGGTGCGCCGTAGTTTCTCCTCTTTGTGCATACGGCGGCCATAAAAGGCCACCTGAGAAATCAGGCTGGGATTAAATGGCAGGTTACTTAAAAGTTTTTTGAACATGACCGTTTTTAATTTTTTTAGAAAACTCTCATGCTTATTCAACCATAAATATATGTGTTCACACAAGCCCTAGCGTGTTGTTTATACCAAAGTTATCCACTATAATAGGAGGTTGAAAGAGAAATGTAAGGTGGCAAGAGGGTTCTTTAGAAGTGGCTAAACCAAAACTGTACGATTCAGCGCAAATTCAAGTTTTAGAGGGTCTAGATCCTGTCCGTAAACGACCAGGCATGTATATTGGCGGCACCGGTATTGAAGGCCTGCATCACTTGATTTGGGAAATTGTCGATAACGGTATCGACGAAGCTTTAGCCGGCCACGCCAGCGCGGTCGGTGTTAAGTTGCTGGCCGACGGTGGCGTCACAGTTATTGACGACGGCCGCGGTATCCCAACTGACATACACCCTAAAACCAAGAAAAGCACGGTTGAAACCGTCCTAACCGTGCTCCACTCTGGCGGTAAGTTCGGCGGCGGTGGTTATAAAGTTTCTGGAGGTTTGCACGGCGTCGGCGTCAGCGTCGTCAACGCTTTATCAGAGCGTTTGATCGTAACAGTTTACCGTGATGGCAAAATTTACCAGCAAGAGTATGCAAAGGGCGCGCCGCTGGCCGACCTTAAGGTCATTGGCAAAAGCGACAAGACCGGTACAGAGATCACTTTTTACCCTGACGAATCCATTTTTGAATCAATTGAGTTCGATTACGACACTGTCCTAGATCGCTTGCGCCACGCCGCCTACCTGACGAAAGGTATCCGAACGACCTTAATCGATGAGAAACAAGGTTTGCGCTACAGCTTTTACTTCGAGGGCGGCATCCAAAGCTACGTCAAGCACCTCAATTATGGCAAAGACGTTATTGATGAAGACGTCTTCTATGTCGACAAAATGGTTGGCGATGTTCAGGTAGAGATCGCCATGCAGTACGCCGACGCCTATACCGAAACCATCAAGGCCTTCGCTAACAACGTCTATAACCCCGATGGCGGCACGCACATGACAGGGTTCAGGGCGGCCCTGACTCGAGTTATTAACGACTACGCCCGCAAAAGCGGCCTAATTAAGGAAAAAGAAGAAAACTTGTCAGGCGAGGACACCCGCGAAGGCTTAACAGCCGTTATTTTGGTCAAATTACCCGATCCGCAGTTCGAAGGCCAAACCAAGAACAAACTGGGCAACCCGGAAACCCGCGGCCATGTCGAACAAGTTTTGTCAGAATACCTAAACTATTACCTGGAAGAGCATCCAGCCATAGGTCGTAAAATAATTGGCAAAGCTCTGCTGTCAGCCCGCGCCCGCAAAGCTGCCCGTGCCGCCCGAGAAAACATTATCCGCAAAGGCGTATTAGAAGGTTCCGGCCTGCCGGGCAAATTAGCCGACTGTTCTTCAAAAGACCCCAGCAACTCCGAGCTCTACATAGTCGAGGGTGACTCGGCTGGCGGCTCGGCCAAGGGCGGCCGTGACAGCAAAACCCAGGCCATCTTGCCGCTTAGGGGCAAAGTTCTAAACGTTGAGCGCGCCCGCTTAGACAAAATGCTTGGCAACAATGAAATCGTTACCCTGATTAAAGCCCTAGGTGTGGGTATAGACGAGCAGTTTAGTATGGACGGGCTGCGCTACCACCGGATTATTATCATGACCGACGCCGATGTTGACGGTAGCCACATCAGCACTTTGCTGCTGACATTCTTCTTCCGTTTTATGAAGCCGATTATCGACGGCGGTTATTTGTATCTGGCCAAACCGCCTCTGTTTGAACTGGTAAAATCGGGCCGCAAATCAAGCGTGTTTATTTACAATGAAGAAGACCTGGAGCGGGTGAAGACAGATGCCATCGAGGCTCGCAAAAAAGAAGGTGTGAAGATTGACGTTAATGATGACCGGGTCAAACAGGCCGGTTTCATGGAGCAAAAACGCTACAAGGGTCTAGGTGAAATGGACGCCGAACAGCTGTTTGAGACAACCATGAATCCAGCCCAGCGCGTACTCGTCCAGGTGCGCGTGAACGACGCCGAAAAAGCCGACGCCATCTTCAATAAACTGATGGGTACAGAGGTAGAGTTGCGTAAAAACTTTATTCAAACCCACGCGAAGTTCGTAAAGGACCTGGACATATGATTCGCCATGCTCACCAAGAGTACAGAGTACAGAGTACAGAGTACAGAGTTGAGGCACATAAACTTCTGAGTACTCGGTACTTAGTACTCTGTACTGAAGCGACCGGAGGGAGTGACTGATGGATGAAGACGACAAAATCATAGACGCCGGTCCGCTGGAGAGCATTCCTACACCGGACTCTGACGTAATGGATGCCGACCACTCACGAATAGTCGAGCTGCGCAAAGTTGAAGACGTCATGGAAGACAGCTACCTTCGCTACTCGATGAGCGTCATTGTGGCCCGGGCGCTGCCTGATGTCCGCGACGGCCTGAAGCCGGTACACCGCCGTATCTTATATGTCATGGACAAAATGGGTATTCGTCCAACCGGCAAAACCGTCAAGAGTGCCCAGATCGTCGGTGAAGTTATGGGTAAATACCACCCCCATGGCGACAGTGCTATCTATGACTCTATGGTTCGCATGGCCCAGCCCTGGGCGCTTCGCTATATGTTGGTCAATGGTCAGGGTAACTTTGGCTCCATGGACGGCGATCCGCCGGCTGCTTACCGATATACCGAAGCTCGAATGGCTAATCATGCCGAAGCCATGCTGGCCGATATCGACAAAGAAACCGTTGATTTCCGGGATAACTATGACTCCACCCGCCAAGAACCGACAGTGCTGCCGGCCAAGCTGCCAAATCTGCTGCTCAATGGCCAGATTGGTATTGCCGTTGGTATGGCCACCAATATCCCGCCGCACAACATTACTGAAATAATTGACGCCATCATACATATGATTGACCATCCAGACGCGACGCTTGATGACTTGTTAGAATATGTCAAAGGCCCGGATTTCCCAACCGGCGGCATCGTCTTCGGCAAAGAGTCTATCCGTACAGCTTTCGCGACAGGTCGCGGCGGGGTAGTTGTCCGCGGCGTGGCTTCAATCGAAGAAGACAAAAAAGGCACCAACCAGATTATTATCTCCGAAATTCCTTACCAGGTTAACAAAGCCGGACTGATTGAAAAGATCGCCGAGCTATATAAAGACAAGAAAATTACCGGTATTCGCGACCTTCGGGACGAAACCGCACGCGGCGTAGTCCGGATTGTAGTCGACCTGAAAAAAGACGCCTATCCTAAAAAGCTGCTAAACCAGCTCTATAAATTAACTCCTCTGCAGCAGACTTTCCACTACAACATGCTGGCCTTAGTTGACGGCGTTCAGCCGCGTGTCTTGGGCCTTCAGGACATCCTGCAGGAATACATCAAGCACCGCCAGGTGGTGATTCGCCGTCGTACGGAGTACGAACTACGCAAGGCGAAGGAACGCGCCCACGTCCTGGAAGGCCTCAAGATTGCCTTAGACCACATCGACGCCGTTATTAAGACCATCCGAGCCAGCCAGACTACCGAGGAGGCTCAAGAGAACTTGATGAAGCAATTCAAGCTTAGCGAAATCCAGGCTAAAGCTATCCTGGCCATGCAGCTGCGGGCGCTGGCCGGCCTGGAACGACAGAAAGTTGAAGACGAACTGGCTGAATTGCTGAAGACGATTGCCGGCCTCGAATCTATCCTGGCCGACGAAAAGAAGATATTAAAGATCATCAAAGACGAGCTGCAAGACATGAAGAAGCAGTTTGGCGATGAACGCCGGACTAAGGTCGTACCTCAGGAACTAGGAAAACTAGGCGATGAAGACCTGATACCGGACGAACAAGTCGTAGTGACGCTAACCTCCGCTAACTACATTAAGCGCAGCCAGATCGCCGATTACCGCAAACAAAACCGCGGCGGCAAGGGCAAGCGCGGTATGGTGACCAGGGAAGAAGACGTTATTGAGCATGTGGTGAACGCCAGCACCCACGACTTCTTACTGTTCTTCACCAACAAGGGCCGAGTATTTAGACTCAAGACTTATGAAGTTCCAGCCGTTGGCCTGAACGCCAAGGGTATCGCACTGGTCAATCTGTTGCAGCTGCAACCCGAAGAAACCGTCAGTTCAGTCATCAACATCAGCAAACAAGCTGAACAGGGTGGAAACTTACTAATGGCTACCGTCCGCGGCGTCGTCAAGAAAACTCCATTTGAACAGTACAAAAACGTCCGCCAAAGCGGATTGATTGCCATTAACCTAGACGAAGGCGACGAACTGAAATGGATCCGCATGACCAATGGCGACAACGAAGTTGTCATCTCCACTCAGCAGGGCCAGGCTATTCGCTTCCACGAGAAGGATTCTCGCCCAATGGGTCGCGTCTCCAGGGGTGTCCGCGGTATCCGCTTGCGAGCTGGTGACCAAGTAATCGGTATGGACATCGTGGCCGAAAACAGCAGTATCTTCGTCATCAGCGACAAAGGCTACGGCAAACGTACCAAGATCTCCCAGTTTACGGCCCATGCCCGCGGCGGCGTTGGTATCCGCTCAGCGGTTGTGAACACCAAGACCGGTAATTTAATCGGGGTAAAGACTCTCGCGGCCGAAGATCTACAGGAAGTAATCATCATCTCCCAACAGGGTCAGACTATTCGCCTTGGGCTCAAAGATATCCCAGAACTCGGCCGGGCTACTCAGGGTGTCCGCATAATGCGCCTCAACGACGACGACAAGGTCGTCTCACTAGCCCTAGTAGACAAGCAGCCTCCCGAGGAAGAAGACGAAGAAGCAAACGAAGCGCAGTCCAGCACTTCAGCAGATGCTGATAGTGCTGCGGAAACTCCCGAAGCCGAACCAACTGCAAAACCAGCCAAAAAATAGCTTCTTGCTTATGCTTGCAAAATAATCAATTTTGTGCTAACATATGTTTATGAATGAACAACAGCTCGTAAGCGAATCCCATGAGCAAGAACAAAAACCACAAATACTTCTAGAAATTGGTCACTCTACCCGATCTTTAGCCGAGCATGCACAAATGGCTTTCGGAGAAGGCCAACTTTATGTTGGAATGGAGCTGCCAGAAAGCAATAAAGCCTATAAAAGCCACTTTGAGTTTAATCAGGACACACTAGATCAGTACAGAGAAGCCCTAAAATCAGCTAGACCTAACGAAAATATTCAGTTTATTACCGGAGATGCGCGGGCAATACCACTTGCTCCGGCATCTGTCGATAAAGTATTTATGGCCAATGTTACAGACTCGCCGTTGAGAGTTAGTACACCCCGATTTTTTGACGAGCTTATGCTCTCCGTCAGGCAAGTTTTAAAACCCGATGGTGAGGTCGTGGTCTTTGAGGACCGCACTCCAGAAGACACAGGCCAACCTCATGATGCGAAATTACGCCAATTGCGCATGTTGGGTTTTGATAGTGTCAGACACATTGGTAATAATGATCCTGGTTTTGAAGATATGCGTAAGCAATATGGCATGAACCATAACATGGGAAGGCTGCTAATACCTTTAATTGACGAAAGCTGGAAGGAGCAAGTTGCTAAAACAAGGCTCAAACATCCAGATTGGTCACCTAGGGCTATGGAAGCACACAATGGCGATTACTTTATGGTGCTTCGTAAATCTCAGCGCCCGCCTGAGATCTCCACGGCAGAAACATCCAACTCATGGGACATGGCCTGGAATGAAATCTTAGAAGAAGAGTTGCGCATAAAAGATCTTGATCGCATTGTGAGTGACAAGAAGCGTCTCGAACGCGATCGGCTTGAAGCCCGGCTGCGTACTGAGCGTCAAAAAGAACTAGCAATCAAGGTTGGAAAAACCTTTGGGCGCGCTGCGCTTAGGGGTATCAGTAAGTTGCACAAAAGTTTAAAATAACCCAAACACAGATCGTACGCGTAAACAGATTGAGCTGACCGTTATTGTTGTAAATTTGTTATGCTTATTAAAAACGCTTGACGGGCTGTTCTATAAGAGGTAAGATACTCCGAGTCCTTCGGAGCCTTTCTTAGAATGTCTTTGAAAACGGCGATGGGACGATCTTTAAAAACTTAGATAGTGCAATTTAATGTTTTGCTTCGGCAAAGCGTTAAACGTTCGCCTTCGGGCGAACGATCAACGTCAGTTCAATTTTGAATTGTTTTAAGTAAGTCAGTGAACCTTCGGGTTCATGTTCGACTGATGCAAAGACAAATTCTTTTTTATGGAGAGTTTGATCCTGGCTCAGGATGAACGCTGGCGGCGTGCCTAATACATGCAAGTCGAGCGGTAAGGCTTCCACAGATTATTTGATCGGGATTTATCCTACGCCTTCTCTGGCTAGAGAAGGTAAAAGATCGAATGATGCGTGGAAGTACACGAGCGGCGGACGGCTGAGTAACACGTAGGAACGTACCCCAAACTGAG
>CAYXCB010000027.1:0-10904 GCA_964463635.1 uncultured Candidatus Saccharibacteria bacterium | reverse complement strand
AAGTCCGACTTATTTATCTTAGCCGCCCGGCCTTCGATGGGGAAGACGGCTTTTAGCCTAGCCTTAGCCCACAACATCGCGCTTCGCTCCGGTTTGCCAGTACTGATTTTCAGTTTAGAGATGAGCAAAGAACAGCTGGTGGACCGATTGTTGTCCATGGAGTCAGGTGTCGACGCCTGGGCGCTGCGTACCGGCAATTTGACCGATGTCGACTTTGAAAAGATCGGGCATGCTATGGGCGCGCTGTCCGAAGCCCAGATTTACATCGACGACAGCCCAAGTATCACGGTCAGCGATTTGCGTACCAAAGCCCGTCGCGAGGCCCACCAGCGGCCGTTGGGTTTAATTATTGTCGACTATTTGCAGCTTATGAGCGGCGGTGCTAAGTTTGGCGGCGAAGGCAACCGTGTCCAGGAAATTTCTGAAATTTCCCGAGGCCTCAAAGGCATTGCCAGGGAACTCAACGTTCCGCTGATGGCCTTAAGCCAGCTAAGCCGCTCTGTCGAGAGCCGCCACCCGCAAATTCCTCAGTTGGCTGACCTGCGTGAATCCGGCTCGATCGAACAAGACGCCGACGTCGTGGCCTTCCTCTATCGAGAGGAGTATTACAATCCCGAAACTGAGCGCAAAAACCTAATGGACATTTTCATCAAAAAACACCGAAATGGACCGACCGGAGCCGTCGAAATATACTTCGACCGCGAAAAACAACGTTTCCGCAGCCTAGACAGCAAACACACAACGCCATTCACCGAGTAGGGCGGTATCTTCTTTTCCAAAGAAGCAAATCTGCCATACTTTCTTGTGCGACAAGAAAGCTAAGCAAAGAAACGCCGGCTGGCTAGCTGGACTTGATGCATCTGATGTGCAAAACAGGCTTGCTGCGGAACTCGCGAAAAGACTTCTGCAAGAAATCTTTTCGCTCAGACAGTCCTCGCACCCTGGGGCGCCTCTTTTGTACAACATCTGCTCAGGTTCAGCTAGAACCCGGAAGAGACCAAGGAATGTCCGTTGGACAATATATTTAGATATTTTCAATCTGCATCAGGTTAGGTCTGATTTAAGCTATACTTACATCCATGAAAGAAAAGTTTTCAACAGATGATGCGCCAAGTGCGCCACATATATTATCACAAGTAATCGTTAGCAATGACTTCATCTTTGTGGCTGGTCAGGTACATGCATTGCCAGACAACACCCTAGTTGAAGGTTCAACGAAAGATAAAGTTGCGCAAATCATGAATAATATTGAAGCAATACTCAAATCAACAGGCTCTAAGCTGGATGACATAGTGAGGGTAGTCATTTATGTGACGGATATGGCTCTGATGCCTGAGTTGAATGCGATCTACCCAACTTTCTTCACAGAACCATTCCCAGCCAGGGAAGCCGTCTGCGTCAAGGCGCTACCGCTGAATGCGAGTATAGAAATAAGCGTCATCGCTTCAAAGTCGTGAATTTGTCAGAAATTAGCGGAATTATTGCAGGAGTTATATTTAGTATTAGCGCCGGCTGGTACTTGAAAGATGTGGCCAAACAAAAAGTGGTACCGAGTATAGCCACGTTCTTAATGTTTTCTCTGATCAATATTTCACAGCTTGCTTCACTTATCGCTGAACAAGTATGGTCAGTATTGCCATTTACACTCGTTGGAACCATTTCATCAATCGTTATATGCGTGCTCGCCTTACGGAACAGAAAATTCTATTTAGAGTTGCCAGACAAAATCGGTTTTGTTGGTGCTTTCATCGGCTTCTTGCTTTGGCTGGTTACTGACAATGCAGCACTGAACCTATATGTAATAAGCCTTATTAATCTAGCTACTTTCACGCCATTAATCATTAAGTCATTCAAACGTCCAGACTTAGAGACATTATTACCATGGCAAATCAATTTGCTTGCTTCATTCTTCCTGGTATTGACCATTAATTCCGCAGCATTGGTTGTTTGGATTGTACCTGCCAGGCAATTCCTTTGCTCGCTACTGCTTAACGTCGGCCTTTACCGGGGACGAGAAAGAAGTTAATAGAAAAAGGTCTAGGATCTGTAAAGTAAGAATGCTTTAGTCCATGGTCTTAGTCCGGCTCGAGGAAGACCTGACTAGATGTTGTGCAAAAGAGGCGGGCTTGGACGCGAGGACTGTCTGAGTGAAAAGATTGCTACCAGCAATCTTTTCGTGAGTTCCGCAGCGAGCCAGTTTTGTATCAACAGCTAGATCAAGTCTGACGACTGTCGGTCGTTTCTTTGCTAACTTTCTTTGCGACCAAAGAAAGTTAGTCGCAAAAGCCCTGCGAAGCGGGCTGCGAATGGGGTGCTATAATTGTTCTAATCCTTATGAAAAGATTCAAATTACCGTTTGTTGACGTCTTGCGTCCGTTTTTAATGCTTATCCTAGGACTGACAGTCGTGGCAGGGCTCTTTTGGTTCCGTTTAGACAGCCTCGTGCCAGGAGTTAGCCAGACTGAATCAACTACCGTCCAACAAGTTCAATCTCGTTCCTTAAGCGCCCGTGACATTTTGGACAATCCGCTTTATCTGCCTCATCAGCTGGCCCAGTACGGGCTAGAAAAACTCGGATTTACGGGAATTTTCTGGTTGAGGAGTATCGGCGCGCTGTTCGGTGTTATTGCCGTGTTTAGCATGTTTTTTATTATCAAACATTGGCATACGAATCGAGTAGCTGTCATCAGTATTATTTTGTTCGCGACCTCCAGTTGGCTTTTACACAGCGCCCGGCTGGCCACGCCTGAAACGACTTATTTGCTATTGCCGCTGCTGATACTAATCGGTACCAGGCTCCAGCAAGGCGACCACCCATTTACTACGCTGTCATTAGCCGCCTTTGCAGGCGGGCTGATGCTGTATGTCCCTGGTATGGTCTGGTTTATCCTGCCAGGTGCGATTTGGCAGCGCAAGCGGCTGCTGGACCAATCAGCTGACGTAAATAGGCTATGGAACATACTTCTGCCTGTTGGATTTGTAATCTTACTCCTACCGCTTGGCTATGCCTTAGCTGCTGACCCTGACCTCATTAAAGTGTGGCTGGGTTTAAATAACGAAATCGTAAGTGTTACTGAAGCATTAAAAAATATTCTAAAGGTTCCAGTCTATGTCTTTGTCCGGGGCGAGGCGGATCCAGCCATAGGCCTAGGAAGATTGCCTTTGCTAGATGTTGCTACCGCTGCGTTCGCAGTCTTCGGTGCTTACTGGTACGGCTTTCACCGCAAACTGGACCGTACCAAATTCGTACTTGGAGGCCTAGGGCTTAGCTTTGTATTAGCCGGCTTGAACGGTATCTTGTCGAGCACGTTGCTGCTGCCATTCATATACCTGCTAGCCGCCGGCGGCATAACCTTTCTATTGCAACAATGGTTTACGGTTTTCCCCCGCAATCCACTGGCTCGAGGTGTAGGCATAGGCCTGATCGTGGCCGTAGTAGTATCCGCAAGCTTTTATCACACTCAACGCTATTTCGTAGCCTGGCCTAATGCGCCCGCTACCAAGCAGGCCTTTAGCATCGATCAATAATCTTCTTTCCAAGAAGTAATCAATCACCCTTTTGGACCGCCAAAAGGGTGGCAAAAACTCCCAGGCAATTCCAGTTCTTTATGACTTCATTGTCAAAGAACCACAATGCTCGTCACAGACGCCAGCCCCTAACAGGGTGGCGTTAGACTCCTCGCTCTAAATGTGGCTTTGACATTCAGTCATCAGGAACTTCCAGAGCCTGGAACTGGCTGCAGTGGTAACCAGCAAGCTGGTTACCATAATCAAATAATGCTTTAGGCCATGGCTGCCTCCCCGGTTGTGAAAAACCGAGGCGGTTCAGGTAGCTGTTTCAGGAGTCGAGCCAACAACATCCCCCGAGAAAGCTTAAAGAACTGGAGTGGGTGATTTTGTTGGCGCCTGAAACAGCTGGCTGGGAGCCATAGTGTTTTTCGGTAGCGGTCGCCTTTTTGGTTACTTTTTCGTCGACACGAAAAAGTCACTCGTGAAAGCAGTCGGAGACTGCGACTAAATTTGCTACAATAGGCAGATACGAATAAGGAGTTATTTGATATGAGCAGATTTGACCAAGCTAAGATGTTAATGAAAGTCAAAAAGTTGCAGAAAGAACTACAAAAGATGGTTATTGAAGTAGAGAAAGGCGACGGCGCAGTTAAGGTTGAGATTACAGGCGAGCAAAAGATCAAAAAAGTCCACATCGACCCGCAGTCAGTAGATTTAGATGATATTGAACAGCTGGAACGTTGGCTGGAAGACGCAATCAAAGAAGCAATCCAGCAAAGCCAAAAAGTAGCCGCCGAGAAAATGCAGCCAATGATGGGCGCGCTTGGAAGCCTCGGCCTGTAAAGATAGACTATGCACATATTGCCGCCGGCCCTCGAAAAAGTCATTGAAGCCATTGGCGTTTTGCCTGGAGTTGGACCGCGTACAGCCGAACGATACGCTTATTACCTATTAAAAGCTGACAAAGCTCTAGCACAGCGGTTAGCGGACATGTTAGTCAATCTGCACGAAGGCGTTGATTACTGCAAGAAGACTTTCGCACTGGTTGAAAAGGGCAAGGAACTAAGCGACCTGTACACGGACCCATCGCGGGATAAGCAGCTGATTGCGGTCGTAGCTGAACCATTTGATATTGTGGCGCTCGAAAAGACCGGCCAGTTCAAAGGCACTTACCACGTCTTAGGCGGCTTGGTGTCGCCGATTGACGGTATCGGCCCAGAGCAATTGCACATTAAGGAATTACTGAAGCGAATTGATGAAGATAAGGTGAAGGAAATCATCCTAGCTACAAATGCCAGTGTCGAAGGCGAGTCAACGGCGCTTTATATCCAACAGCAGCTAGATGGTAAAAAGGTCAAGATATCACGGCTGGCCCGCGGCTTGCCGGTAGGTGTAGACCTGGAATATGCGGATCAAATCACATTGGGTCGAGCCCTGGAAGGCAGAACTACTTATGAAAGAAGCTAAACAAATCCAGGAACTGGTGGACGGCGCTAAACGGATCGTTATAGTCCAAGCCGATAATCCCGATGGCGACAGCCTAGCCAGTAGTCTGGCACTAGAAGAAATACTAGGAGAACTCGGCAAAGAGCCAATCTTGTACTGCGGAGTAGATATCCCCTCGTATTTGCGCTACTTACCGGGCTGGGACCGGGTTAACCGCAATCTGCCAAATCAGTTTGACCTAAGCATTATTGTCGACACCAGCTCGGAAACACTGCTAGAAAAACTAACGCAAACCGGCGAGCTCATGTGGCTGAAGAGCAAGCCTTGCATTGTCCTCGATCATCACCAGGGTGAACAAACCATTCCTTATGCCACTGTCAGTGTTGACAGTCCGGCTGTCGCTACTGGCGAGCTGATTTACGACCTAGCGACAGAATTAAAGTGGCCGCTAAACAAAGGCGCCTTAACTATGCTGGCTACTTCAATTATGGCAGACAGTCGGGGTTTAACCACTGATAAAACCACTTCGCATAGCATACATGTCGTGGCTGAGTTAGTAGAAAAGGGCGTATCGATTCCTGAACTGGAAGTCGCTCGCCGAGCCAGTATGCGCCGGCCAGCCGAACTGGTGCACTACAAGGGCGTATTGCTGCAGCGGGTTGAATACCACGACAATGGCCGCATAGCTACGATCACTATCCCGTGGCAGGAAATAGAGAAATATAGCCACGCCTATAACCCCACTATGTTAGTGATTGAAGATATGTTACTAACTGAAGGTACTGAACTTGCTATCGGCTTCAAACAATACCCGGATGGTAAAACCACTGCCAAGATTCGAGCCAACTTCGGTGCCCCAATCGCATCAGAACTAGCCACGCACTTCAGCGGCGGCGGACATCCTTATGCAGCCGGCTTTAAAACTACAGACAAGCGGCCATTCAGCGAGATTAAGTCAGAAGTAATCAGTCTTGCCAACGATCTGCTGAATAAATCTTAATCTTCTAGGAAATCACCTTGCTGGTGGCCCCACAGCTCGGCGTATAAGTCCTTTTTAGCCAATAGTTCTGCGTGCGTACCATCTTCTATTATTTCTCCGTCCTTGAGCACCAAAATCCGGTCTAATTTCCTAATCGTCGATAGGCGGTGGGCTATAACAATCGTGGTCCTGTTCTTCATCAGGCTATCAAGCGCGGCGGTAATTAATTTCTCACTTTTACTATCCAGGGCTGAAGTCGCTTCATCAAGCACTAATATTGGCGCTTTTTTGATCATGGCCCGAGCAATTGCCACCCGCTGTTTCTGGCCGCCTGACAGTTTGATGCCGCGCTCACCGACGAGTGTCTCATAGCCGTTAGGCAGTTTATCTATGAATTCATCTGCATGTGCCAGCTTGGCGGCCTGAAAAACTTCCTCTTTGGATGCAGCCGGATCGCCGTAAGCGATATTGTCGTAAATTGAGCGGTGGAATAGCAGAGGTTCCTGAGGCACATACGCAATATTGAGGCGCAAATCATCCTGGGTAACTTTAGATATATCCTGGCCGTCAATTAGTATCTGACCGTTCGTCACATCCATAAATCTAAGCAAAAGTTTAGTCAGTGTGGTCTTGCCGCCGCCGCTAGGACCGACTAGTCCCACTTTTTGGCCAACTGGTATGTCGACTGTCATTTTACGGAAAACAGTACTCTCGTTTTCGCCTTCATAGGTGAAATCGATATTTTTGAGCTGAATCCGGCCTTTAATTTTATTAAGTGGCCTTGGATGATCAACATCAACTACAGATGGTTCAAGAGCGTATATTTCAGTCATTTCAGTAGCATCGGCGAGAGCTTCTTCTAATTTTTCAACTAGCTTGCCAAAGTCCCACAAGCTTCTAATAAGCTGTTGGACGTATAATTGAATCAGTAAAATTTCTGTCACCGACGCCCGGCCTTCAATTGCAAACTTTGCAGACAGCAAAAAAACTGGAATCTCAAGCAATATAATAAAGAAGACTTTATAGACCCTAATAAAGTCGCCGAACAACATATTTTTAAACCTTGCGCCGACACGTTTAGCACTTAACTCGCGAAAGTCCAACATCTCCGGCTTAAAACTGGAAAACATTTTCACCGACATTGCATTCGTAATCACATCGGCAACTACACCGGTTACTTTTGAGTCATATTCAGCCACCGCACGGGTTCGAGACAATTTCTTCTTGTGCAAATAAAGCAGGCTGAGGCTGAACAGAACAGACCAGCCCAGCAGTACAAAAGCTATCGTAGGCGCTATGAATAGCAAGATGAAAAACGGAAAAATAACTTGCACCATAAGCGAGTTAAGGTCGAACATCACGGCCGTGGACAAAACGTCAAAAGACCTGGTGAAGCGGTTAAACTTGGTTACTAACGAACCGGTAAAGTTATTGGTAAAAAAGTCGCTGCTATGAGAAAGGGTAGTTTTGAAGCTGCTGAGATCGATATCCATCAACGAGTAGGCCAAGGCTCGAAACCAGGTATGTATTCCGACCCGGCCGACAACAGTTTGAGCCATATGGAGCCCAATCCACAGCCAGATAAAATTCGTAAAATGGCTGAGCGACTTGCCGGCGATATTTGTTAGGTCGCCTACAAACCGGCTCAACAACAGAGGCTGCAGCACATCAACACCAATAAAAAAGATGGTATGGGAAACAAACCCTATCAACCACAACCATTTGCGCGGCCGCATGGCCGCCCAATAAATAGCCAGCGTCTTCCTGATCATCATCTTATAGTACACGTTAGGTAAAGCAGTAACAAAAATCCCGACAGATGTTAAACTGTAAAAATATGAAGCTGCACAATACCTTGACTCGCATGACCGAAGACTTTAAACCAATTGACCCGGAATCTGTCAGTTTGTATACATGCGGCCCGACTGTTTACGATTACTACCATATCGGTAATTTGCGTAATGCAGTATTCAACGATACGCTGCGGCGCACACTTGAAGCCAGCGGTTATAAGCTTAAGCATGTGATGAATATCACTGATGTTGGTCACTTAGTGTCCGACGAGGACGAAGGCGAGGATAAGTTAGAAAAGGGCGCCCAGCGGGAAGGCAAGACCGTTTGGGAAGTAGCCGAGCACTATACTGAAGCTTTTAAAAAAGATATGTCCGCGCTTAATATTTTGCCGCCGAACGGTTATAAAAGCGACAAATACAAAGATACCTATGCCCGAGCTACCGAATTTATAGACGACCAGGTCAAAATGGTCGAGGCGCTGCTGGATAAGAGTTTCGCGTATCAAACCAAGCAAGCGATTTATTTCGACGTTACCAAACTCGATGATTACGGCAAATTATCCGGGCAAAAATTAAGCGATAAAGAAACAGCGCGCAGTGAAGTTGTGGCTGACCCCGAAAAACACCATCCGCAAGATTTCGCGGTCTGGTTTTTTACGGTCGGCCGCTATAAAGACCATACCATGCACTGGCCCAGCCCCTGGGGTAACGGTTTTCCAGGCTGGCATCTGGAATGTTCAGCGATTATCCATGCTACTTTAGGTGACCCAATCGACATCCACACCGGCGGTGTCGATCATATTGGCACCCATCACCCTAACGAAATGGCCCAGACGGAGGCCGCATTTGGCCATCAGCTGGCAAATTACTGGCTCCATAATGAGTTTATCTTGGTCGACGGTACTAAGATGTCTAAATCAAAAGGCAACAGCTATACGCTTAAAAACGTCGTCGAGAAAGGTTTTGATCCGCTAGCCTTGCGTTTGATGTATCTGCAGGCCCATTACCGCAGCGAGCTCAACTTTAGCTGGGAAAACCTAGAAGCCGCTCAAAACCGCCTAAAAAGCCTTAAAGCTTTGGCAGATCTTCGCTGGCAAACCATAGGTTCTTATCCGGACGAAGAGTTTATAACTCTGATAACCGAAACTTTGCCAGCTCAAATCACTGAACACCTGGCTGATGATCTTCATACGCCCGCGGTCCTAGCTTTAATTAGTAATCATGAAGCCCTCTTAAACGCCGGGTACCAGTCGGAAGCCAAAGATATATTTATAAGCTTACTGGAATTCTTAGATACAACGCTCGGGTTATCTCTTATGAACTCAAATGATATCGATGAGTCCCAGAAGGCGACACTAAAACAGCGTCAGGTTGCCAGAGATACGAAGGACTGGCCTAAAGCTGATGAAGCCCGTGATGTATTGTTAAAACAGGGTATTGGCGTCCGAGATAGCGAACACGGGCAGGTTTGGTACAGAGTATAGACCTCATCCTATAACCCTCTTTCTAGCCGAAAGCTGCAAGCTGTGGGGCGAAAAGGCAGTGATGCGAGGAAGCATAGTCATAGCTATGTTGACGAGCAGCAATGGCTTTGCAGTCCATAGATTGCAGGTTGCAGGTGAATATGGGGTTATGGGATGAGGTCTCAGGCCTTTTCTACAGCTTCTGGGGACGGCAGGCTTTTGCCCAAGTAATCTTCAACTATAATTGCCAGACAGCCCGCAATTGGGATAGCAGCCAAAGCGCCCAAAATCCCACCTAGGCCAATTCCAAGCAAAGCCGCGATAAACACCATCAAAGGCGTTAATTGATTGCTGCGCGACTGTATGTAAGGCTGCAAACTGACGTTTTCTATTTGTTGGTAAACTATGAAGTAAATTGCCAGCATAATCGCTAGAGAGGTGGAAGAAAACAAACTCACTAACACCACAATTGAAGCGCCTAAGATGTTGCCGAACATCGGAATTAGACCGAATATAAAGACTATACCGGCCAGAGCCACGGCATTCACGGAAGCGTCAAACACAGTATTGCCAATCAGTAGCGCCAGTAGCGCGAAACCGGCCGCAATGGCGGCGATTAAGACCTGGCCGTTGACATAGCCAGTAACTACTTTGTACATCCGCCGGGCAATTTCACGCCGTTCAGCTCGCTTGCCAGCCGGCTGAGTGGATAGAAACCCTTCGAACCAAAGGGGACCTTCTACCAGCATCATAAACGTCAGCACCAGTACTGTAATTATAGATACGATTGTTCCGCCGACGCGGCTAGCAGTCGAGAAGGCGGCACCGCCGAGGTCTCCCATACGGCTGGAAACGTCATCGCCCAAACGATCAAGCTGGTCATCAAGGTTATAACGGCGGACTGCCCGGGCGATAGCTGAGTCTTGAGTCTGGAATTCGTCAATTGTCTTTGGTACATCACGGACAAAATCACCGGTCTGGCGTACCAGCGGCGGCACTACCAACATCAGAAATCCTGTCAGCAAGGACAAAACGATAACGTAAGCCACGCCGGTAGCCCGGACACGGCTTTTGCTTTTTAGTTTATGCGTCAGCCATGTTACAGCCGGATTTAAAGCCAGCGCCAAGAACGCTGACACGCCAATAAGCGTCAGTTGATGGGCGACATTGCTAATAAATTGCAGGGCTAAAAAGAATAAAAACGTCAGCCCGATGGCTTTTAAGATTGTTTCTGTACTGACTGTTACTGTCTGTGGTGACTTTTTAAAGATGTTCATGGCGGTTATTATGCTTTTTCTAGCTGCGTTTTGCAATGATACTAGACTTACGCAGGATCCCCAGTCCCCAGACAGTATAATTTCGGCTACAAACGATTTTTCTTCACTCAATGTACCCTACAGGTACGTCTCAATCAGATAAAACCGTTTTCGCTCGATCTGATTCACCCTGAGAACCGGCGATCCTGCGTAAGTCCAGTATAGCCTCATAATCGTTAAGTAAGTGATGCCCAATCACCCTGACGTCAAACTGTTGGACGTGTTCTTGCTGCCAGCGCGCCGCTTGATTACGGGCCCGCTGGTTATTCAAGTAATGTTTAATCAATTTGGAGAATTCGCGGGTATTCGTCGGGCTAAACAGCTGTTGTCGACGGCCGCGCATAACTGATTTGTAGCCAGTATTATTACCGGCTAAAACTACTTTGGACCCAGCAGC
>CAYXCB010000026.1:0-11324 GCA_964463635.1 uncultured Candidatus Saccharibacteria bacterium | reverse complement strand
CTGCGAGAGCTCGTCATGATCGAACCGGCGACTTATCGTCAGCTAAAGCTGCCGAGTCGCCAGACCAAGTCGGGCTCAGTACCAAAACAAAAGCCCGTCCAATGACGGGCACTTGTTTTGGTAGCGGGGGCCGGACTCGAACCGGCGACCTTGTGGTTATGAGCCACACGAGCTGCCACTGCTCTACCCCGCGTCGGTGAATAGCTTGGCTATCTTAACAAACAGGGGTGGATGTGTCAAACAGTGCAGCGGAGCAAAATCCAGCTTGCAAATGGCCGCTATTAGAGATAAAACACTATATATGTTGTATTCCATTCAAAATTTGTATGCGAATAAAGTGTATGGAGTTTGGCCAACACCTACTGGCTCAGGGTTAAGCCCCGAGCAATGGACTGATCGGTTGAGTCACGAACTACTAGATGAGGCGCCTGTTAAGGGTATCCGATTTTCCCCTCTTGCTACTTCTCATGGGTTTGAACCACGTATCATTGTTGATATAACCCCCAGTATCATGGATGAAACAAGCACACTGGAAAACGTTCATATAGCAGTTGGCGTGGTTTCATTACTCGCCTCTATTGGATAGGAAAATTTTGCGTTGTCCTTGATAAACAGCAATAACAGGCCTATGCTTAAAATTGATATTAAGTTAGAGGGGAAAAGCAATGAAAATGGGTTTAATAGACAAAGTTGTCTATACGCTATTAGTAGTAGGCGGGCTTAACTGGGGTCTCGTCGGTGCGTTTGAGTACAACTTAGTAGATAAAGTCTTTGGCGTTGCCTCAGGCGTCTCACGAGTAGTCTACACATTGGTTGGTTTAGCCGGGGTGTACGGTGTCTACACTATAGTCACAATGATGGCTAAGGGCGAAGAAGCCTAGTTATAATTGACAGGTTTTTAACTCAACACGACTTTCCCCTAATTAGGAAATTGGCCTCTGTTGAGGTATAATAAAAGCAACTAGCTGACTTCAACCATAACTCGGATTGTGGATCAAGTTAAGTTCAGTAACCAATTTTCCGAAGGGATATCTCATGTCTAAAGACAAAGGCCGCAAAGAAGTCAAAAAACCTAAACAAGCTAAGGTCTAGTTACCATGCCTACTGCCAAGCGCAAGATTAACCTGTTTGACTCTGAAGAAGGCACCATAATCAAGGAAGCTTTGCTGAAAATGGTGTCTGACACTACCTTTAGCACCGGTTCGTCCTACAGTGCCAACATTACTGCCCATCCCGACCACTTGATACCTTTTGTGGAAAAACATATGACTTACCTGAACAACCATCCCAGCATCGACCCGGTCCATTACCTGGCGAATTTACGCCTGATTACCCGCATCAGATAGTTTTGTCCACGCGTGTAGGTTTTTTAAAACGCATCTACCTGAGACAAGCCGTGGAAAGGGTCTTTTTCGACTTCCGGAGACAGCACAACCGGATCCGGCCCGGTTTTGACTCCTGGCAGGCCACCGTACCAGGCTTCTGGCGGCGGTGAACCGGGCAAAGTTCGGTAACGCAACAATAAGCGGTACTTTTTGGCCGCTTTGCGGGCTTCGCTGAACTTCTTACTTAGAATTAAATCTTCGGCTTCAAATACCACTTCCTGGAGTCTATCGGCAAGTATGTCGTAATCGCCGCCAACTCGGGCTAGGTCGACAACATCTTCCAAAACAACTAATTGGTCTGCGAAGTAGGCAATGTGTGCATCTGGCTCGGCAGTCATAGCCTTAATCGTGGCTTTAGCCAGCTTGCTCATCGGCCGCATAAGCGGTCCGTATAACAGTTCGAAGCCATCCTGGGCACGCAGCATGTCCTGCCACGACTCCGGTTCCTCGCGGTGGAACCAGGCGTTATTGACGGTTAGTACGCCAGGCTTAGTCGCGCGCTTCAGGGCATATTTCAAAAAGTCTTCTTCATTTTGACTGACGGAGGCGAATTGCTCACCCAGTCTTGTTAAGGAGGCCCTAGCCTGCCAGTCACTTTGAGATTCACGCTGCAGTCCATCCTGCCGCTGGCGATTAGTCTCGCCTTGTTTATCAAGCCGCATCCCTCGACTAGCGTATTTACCAGCAATCCAGTCCAGCTTGGACTGGGCAATTCTCGGCACATTCTTACCCTTACTGTTCTCAAGCAAGCCAAGGGTTCTATCCATATCTTCAACCGCCAGTTTTTTATCTGGATCCCGCACTCTAGCGTCATCTTCAAGGATACGTTGTAAGCTGCGCTGCGCACGGACCCGAGTTGCATCGTCCATTTGGTCCAGCTGATCACGAAGAACCGTCAGTTCGCCAACATTTTGCTGAACCCGAGTTCTTTCATGGACACGACCGGCTTCGGCTAAACGCACACCATGGTCAGCATTATAATCGTCAGTAAAAGCAAAGGTATAAGGGCGGTTGCCAACACTCCTGGGCTCATTTGGGTCAAAGTCCGGATTCGTGGAGCTACGAACCCTATCGCCGGCTAGCAGGCCATTATCAGGCACATTTAGGACCACGCCATTAAGCGTTTCACCATCTTGCAAGATAGACACGTGAGATAGGCCGAAGCGCTTTTGTTCGGGCGGAGTTAATTCATGAGTTTCGAAATGATCGTACATGTTCTTGCTCCATCTGTAACTGAGCATTACATAATAGCACGATCAAGCCCGTTGATAAATATGCGGTTTAGAGCTCGGGCCGCCGGAACAAGAAGTCGATCCAAGCCTCAAGGTTGTGCTGATAAAACGGCTTGTGCGCCGTTTGGATTTCAGTTTTGGCCTGGTCTGGCAGGTTAATTTCGGCGGCATGGGCAAAAGCTACGCTCTTTGGCACAATTAGCAGCTTTTCACCCGGAGCAGCTTTGCCAAATTGCCGGCGGGCTTGAAGTTCCAGGTATTGGTCAGTGTTGAAATACTGGTTCCGCAACTGTAAATTGCTGTTTTCCAGTTTATCCAGGTCAACTTCCTGCTGGAGCCGGGAGATTTTCTTCTGCAAATCATAATTAGTCTGGATAACGCCAATGCCACTCCATGTGACCAGCAACACTAAGCCGCCAAAAACCAGCATACCCAGCATACGCACATCACGCAGTTCTTTGATGTACTTCTGATAATCAAAAGTTTTTATCTTGTCTAGCATCGTCTAAATTATAGCTTACTTGCGGCCAGCGCCAGCTAGCAGAGTAAAGGTCAGCAAGAACGTAGCAACAAACCCCGTCGACAGCACAATCCCTGTCACCGACGGATTATGCGGCAAGTAAACGACCCCGATCAGAATAGTGCTGCCCACTAGAATAAATAACCGCTTCATAAATTGTAGCTTCCAAGTCAACAGAAACACTGCAACTAGAACCGTAGCGACAATCAGCAATGCCACCCAAGTAGGCTGATGCAGGACTTTACTAACCAGCCCAACTTTCTCTTCAACATGCTCTTCCCCTGCATGCCCCAGCAAATTAATCATGATTATTCAGCTGAATCCTGTGGCTTGTAACCTACAGAGTTAGCCCAGTCAAAGACGCCCTGTTTGCTAACTGCATACATAGTTTCAAAATTACCAGGGATTGTCTCAGCCTCTAAATACAAAGAAACTAGCCTGCCCAAATCTCTCTGGCTTAACCAACGAGGCGGGTCATCGGGTGAGCCTGGTTTCGGCTTATCTTCTTCATTGACGTTTCCAATCCTCAAACACACTACGCCTAAATTGGTTGCTCTAGCGTACCATTTTCCGAGCGACTCCATGAACACTTTTTCAGCCCCATATGGGTTGTTTGGCTCGGTCGGAAGTGTAGTTACCCGAATTCTGCCATCGTGATCACGCAAAGTGTGTAAATGTGCATGGTTCGAACTACCCATAATAACTCGGTTGATGCCGTTTACCCTGGCTGCTTCATAGGCATTTTCAAACATCATCGCATTTACAGGATCAATCTTATTAGCCCAAGTGTTTTCGGTTAAGCCCTTCCACGCTAGATGTATGAGAGCATCATGGTTCTTGGTAGCTTTTAGTAAATCATCCAAGTTACTAGCGTCATGTTCTGGTAGATCAATTGGTGTTATTTCAAACTTCGTTGGGTCGAGTTCTGAAATTAGCGCTTGTCCAACTTTGCCGTTTGATCCAGTAATAGCAACTTTCATAATTCTATTCTACAGGAGCCATATAAAAGACTAATGCCCGAATCGTGGGCTTTTGTAAACCAGGTTGGCATAAATTACACCAACCTCGTCGGTCAGAATATCTGGGTTAAGATCTTCGACGGCTTCGAGTCGCTCCACGTGAACCCCAATCAGTTCGCCAAAAGAAAAATTGTGGCCATAATTAATCATTTCAACTCCCGTTAGCTCAGGAGCAACCCTTGCTTCAGTGTCATTCGTTTCGCTCCCTAAACAAATAGGTTTTGGGGCTTTTGCCTCATATCCCATATTTGATGAAATAATGATTTTGGGCTCTTCACTTTGTGTTTTCGAGATAAGATAAGTGCTTGTCCAGAAAAATTTTTCTTCGGTTGGAACTGTGTGAACAACTCCAACTCTAGGATCTTTATAAACTTTACCAAAAAAGACTGAGTCTCTAGGTGCAAACTCCCAGCCATCACGAAGCCATGATGTGCCATCTTCGCTTGCTTGCAATTTGAGCGCTGACATAGTTCCGTATCTTTGTAATGCCATATAATCTCCTTGGGAATAAGAATATGATGAAGATGTGTCCTAAGCAAGCATGAGCAATTCAGCTTTTAGGGAAAAGAGCAGCCACTGCTTTTATTGCTAAGGCTTGCGCTTTGATGCAGCGCTAGGAAGTGATGAGAAGCGGAACGAGGCGTACTTAAGGTACGTTGAAGTGAGCATCGGAGTCACTGACAACGCGATGTGCAAAGAGAGTTGGTGGAGTTTTGGGCTCCGCTCAAAAGCAGACCAGCTCGGCGCATGACTTAGCAAAATGCGCAGTCGCCGGCATCGTTTTTAGCCTTCATCTTCGCCAGCATTTCCTTCGCCTCATCAGACTGAGAACCAGCAGGTTTATCCTGCTTCTTAGCTTCTATTTTTTTAACTTCTGGTTTCTTAGTTGCGACGCTTGTGTCGTCTAATCCGAAAACGCTCATATTTATATCCTTTTTGTTTACCCCGAGTTCGTCGAGGGGTTACTTTTAGTTTTTGATGTAACTATATACATTATACATAATTCTTATACTTTGTCAAGCGCCTGCACTGCTGTGGCTGGATGTTCGGGGCTAATTAGCTTATCGAGAACGGGGTTTAGGAGTTTCATTATGACAAATAGGCTAAGCGAGCCAATAGTCATAATTAGCAGGTCGTGGGCATTCAGCGGTCCGACGCTGAAGTAGTTCGCGATTGGCGGGAAGTATAGGACTACGACTTGCAGCAAGACCGACGAAGCTAAGGCGACGCTCAGCCACGGGTTGGACAGCCAGCGGATTTTGTAGTCGGTCCGGATATCAACCAACCGGACGATTTCATAGATGACCATGGCCGTAAAGGCAGCCGAAACAGCCGCGAAGCGGCTTTCATGCGTGTGGTTAAACCAGTACTGGGCTACTAACGCTATGCTCATAAGCGTCCCGAAGACAAAAATTTCTACCCACACGCGCTTAGACACAATGGCTTCCTGGAAACGCTTGGGCGAGCTTTTTAGGACATCGGTTTGGGCCGGGTCAGAACCGAGTGCTACGGCCGGCAAGCCATCAGTAACGATGTTAATAAACAGCAGCTGGGCCGCGGTTAGAATTAGGTCATTAAATAGAACGATACCTAATACAACCGTAATAACTTCGGCGATGTTGCAGCTGATCAAAAAATTCACGAACTTGCGGACGTTATCAAAGATGCCGCGGCCTTCCTCGATAGCGTTAATGATGGTCAGGAACTGGTCGTCCAATAGGATCAGGTCGGCCGCTTCTTTAGCAACGTCCGTGCCAGTGATACCCATGGCAATGCCGATGTCAGCCGCTTTGATGGCCGGAGCGTCGTTGACGCCGTCGCCGGTCATGGCCACCTGGTGGCCTCGTTTTTTCAAAGCCTGGACGATGCGGATTTTGTGCTCTGGGTTAACCCGAGCGTAAACGCTGATATCTTCGACTCGTTTTTCAAACTCTTCCTGGGTCATTTGATCAAGCTCGGTGCCGGAAATAGCTTCGCCTAGGATGCCGATTTCCGTGGCGATAGCTTTGGCAGTTTCGATGTAGTCGCCGGTGATCATAATTACGCGCATGCCAGCTTCAGTCTGGACGCGGTGGATTACTTCGATTACTTCGACCCTGGGCGGGTCCATCATGGCTTGCAGGCCGATAAAGGTCAGTTCGGTTTCAACTTCAGCACCCTTAGGCTGAGTTTCGACCGTCTTGCTGGCAAAACCGAGCACCCGTAGGGCCTGGCCAGCTAATTCCAGGTTGGCGGCCAGTATCTCTTTTCTGACAGGTTCGGTTAATGGCTGGGGCTTGCCCGTATCATCCAAATAATGGCTACAGAGGTTGAGCAGCATTTCGACGGCGCCTTTGGTGGCCACCAGAAAACCGTCCGAAGATTTATGGACGGTGCTCATAAGTTTGCGCTCCGAGCTAAATGGTACTTCGCCGACTCTTGGGTATTGTTTGGCAAGAGCCTCAGGTGTTAATTCAGCTTTGGCGGCCGACACAATCAGAGCCCCTTCGGTTGGATCTCCCAGAATTGTGTTATCCCTCAGCACAGCGTTATTGCATAGCAAGCCGACTTCTAATAAATGATTAAGACTGGCTGGCGTAGATTTAAATTCCAGTTTGCCGACTACGTCATAGCCGCTGCCGCTAACCATGCCTGATGCACTATTAACGTATATAGCCCTAACGGTCATTTCTCCTTTCGTCAGGGTGCCGGTTTTGTCAGAGCAAATGACATCGGTCGAACCTAGGGCTTCGACAGCTGATAGTTTGCGCACCAGGGCATTTTTGGCCGCCATACGCCGGGCTCCTAATGCCAGACTAATCCGGACTACAAACGCCAGGCCTTCTGGTATGGCTGCTACGGCTAAAGCTACGGCGGCGGTAAAGGCAAAGATGAGGTGATGCAGTAATCCCTTGTCGTTACCATCGCCGACAAAGAAAAAGACGATGATAAACACTAGCGCGCAGATGACCGCAATGAAGTAGCCAAGTTTTTTACCCAGGTCGTCGAGTTTTTTCTGCATTGGAGTGGCTTCATCTTCAACGCCGCTAACTAGGTCGGCAATTTTGCCGATTTCGGTCTTTTGGCCGGTGTCGACAACTATGCCGGTGGCACTGCCGCTGCTTATAAACGTGCCGGCGAAGACCATGCATTTTTGGTCGCCCAGCGGCAAATCTTTATCATAAGTGTCAATTTTTTTAGTTACTGGCAGCGACTCTCCCGTAAGTGAGGCTTCGTTAACCGAAAGCTCGGCAGTATCTAGCAGCCGGATATCAGCTGGGATCTTTTGACCAGCTTCCAGTAGTACAATGTCGCCCGGCACCAGTTCGCCGCTGTCGACTTCGACGACTTTACCGTCGCGGCGGACTCGGGCTTTGTAACCTACTAATTTACTGAGGGCTTCGACGGTTTTTTCTGCTTTAAATTCATTAAAGAAACCTACCAGGGCAATAGCGATCACGATTGACACGATTAACAATGACTCCTTGACGGAGCCGCCGTCTTCGACAAAGGCCAGACCAAACGACACGGCGGCCGCAATCAGCAGGATTATGATTAAGGCGTCCTGGAACTGGCTAAGAAAAAGTTTAAAAGGGTTTAGTTTCTTAGCAGCTTGCAGCTCATTGCGGCCATATTGGCCAAGGCGCTCCTGGACGGTCGTAGCCGACAAACCCTGCTCTGTGTTGCTATCAAGTTTCTTTACGGTATCTTCAGGTGTAAATTGGTACCAATTCATAGCACGATGTATCTATTAAGAAGCATAAACCTTATGTTATAGTGTTTTTAAGGATATTCAAACAATACAAACATGCACTTTTTATTCGCTGACCTCGAGCAGCAAGTAACAAGCCTAGCCCTAAAAACCGTTGCGTACGCTTCGTTGGTGATGGTAGTTTGTGTACTGCTAGCGGCGCTGCTAAAACATAGAGGCAATCGGGTAAAGATTCCGCTGTTCGCGGTTATGGCCACTACTCTAGTCGGCTCGGCGCTGCTGCTATTTGGCAGTACGATTTACCTGAATACTAAGGCGGAATCAAAAGGCCCAGTTCACTGGCATGCTGACATTGAATTCTGGGCTTGCGGCAGCGAAGTTGAACTAAGAAACCCGCACGGCACGCTGTCTAACAAGATCGGCACAGCAACGTATCACGAGCACAATGACAAGCGCATACATCTGGAAGGCGTAGTCGTCAAGAAGTCGGAAGACGCTAGCCTAGGAAAGTTTATGCGCGTGACGGACGGCTTCCTGCAGGATGACGCCATTGCCATCCCGCTTAATGATGATCAGGCTGAGTGGTTTGTGAGCGGCGACCAGATCGATGGCGATAAACAGAGTTTCGCGAACGCCGAGCAGCTCAAAAGATACGTCAAGCAAGCTGACAAGGGACCAGTTATGCAGCTAACCAGCAGCCAGTCCTGCGGCGACCAGCGCGGCGAGCTCCAGGTCTTTGTTTATAGTTATAACAAGCAAGACAAAACATATAAGCAGACAAAGCTCGGCAGGCCGACTGACTACGTCATGCGCGACGAATCCGTCGTGCCGCCTGGCGACTGCGTGATTGTGGAGTTTGATAAATCAAAGCCGAAGACCGATAAATTGTGCCGGCAATACGGCGTCCGCGACTCCAGTCGCTGTGTGGATTTTGGCGTTAAGAAACATGACCCTGAACTATGTAACATCCGGGAGACCAACTAATGTTGGATTTACCGACACTTGGTCTAGTAGTTAGCGCCGCAGCGATTGATTCGATCAATCCTTGCGCCATTGGCGTTTTAATCCTGATGGTTTCGGTTATCCTAGGCCAAGGCGGTTCAACCAGGAAGCTGCTGCTCAATGGCTTCGCTTACATTTTCGCTATTTTTGCGACCTATTTGCTGGCTGGGCTGGGCTTAATTTACGCCTTTACGACTATCCCGATTGTGATCGCTGAATACCTGTCACTAGCCGTTGGTTCTCTGGTTATTTTAGCGGCCCTGTTCGAAATCAAAGATTATTTCTGGTATGGCAAAGGTTTTAGTTTGCAAATACCTAAATACTTCGCACATAAGATTCACGAATACTCGACCAGCAAAACCACCACGCTTGGCGTCATGCTGCTGGGAGCCTTTGTTGCAGCCGTCGAGCTGCCGTGCACCGGCGCGCCTTACTTAGCCATCATTACAATCCTGCGGATTGATTTCAATCTAGCAGCCTTCGGCCTGATGGTGCTGTATAATTTGATTTTCGTCGCGCCATTGATCGTAATCCTAATTATGGTATCGGGCGGGGCCAAGATTAGCGATGTCAGCAAATGGAAAGAAGACAGCAAAGGCACAATGCGGCTGTTTATGGGATTGCTGCTGGCTGCTCTAGGCTGGATACTTATACTGATCGCTAATGGAACAATCAATTTTGGCTAGAATTATGAATCAAGAATCAAGAATCAAGTATCAAACTCCTAAAAACAGCTGCCAGGCTGTTACCTTAATTCTTACTTCTTACTTCGTTATTCCGCAAACCAGAGGTTTGCTGTGAATCATATTGTGAAACGAGCCGGGCACGCTGAACCGTATGACATACGGAAACTATACGCCAGCATTTACGCGGCTTGCTTGAGCGTCCGGGAACATCCGGGGTCTGCTGAGCTTATCGCCGAAGCCGTTACCAAAGACTTCGAAAAGTGGCTGGTGAACAAACATGAGGTTACTTCGAACGACATTCGCGCTCGGGCCGCTAAGCATTTGAGCTCTATCAATCCTGATGCCGGTCACATATACCTTCACCACCGTGTGATATGGTAGTTAGGAAAGGGTGGGATGTATAAGCTAAGGAATAGGCGGCCAAAGTATTTTGACTTTGACTTGATTGTCATCGGTACTGGTTCGGGCGGCGGCGTCTCGGCTCATATAGCTGCTCAAGCCCGAAAGAAAGTTGCAGCGGTTGAAGCCGACACACTTGGTGGCGAATGCCCTAATTTTGGCTGCGTGCCGACTAAGGCTTTACTGCAGGCGGCTGAAACTTATGAAACAGTTCTAGGCGGTGGACGGTTTGGCGTTACGGCCAACAAAGTTACTGTTGATTATAAAACCGTCAAGGCCTGGAAAGATGCCGCCGTCAGACATACCGGCACCGAAGAAGGCGCAGCCTTCTATAAAAACGAAGGCATCAAGGTTATCCACGGCAAAGCCCATTTTCTGGACCAATGGACTATTAGCGTAGATGGCCTTCGTTATCACGCCAAGCAGTTTTTGGTCGCCAGCGGCACCAAATCAGTTGTGTTGCCAATCCCGGGGCTGGCTGAAACGGGTTTTATAACGTACCGCGAAGCTATTAATTTGACCGAGCTGCCTAAATCGATTTTTGTGATTGGTGGCGGCGCCATTGGCTGCGAATTTACCCATTTGTTTAGCGCTTTTGGGGTCAAAGTTCATATAGCTGACATGACGTCCCGACTGCTAGCCCTAGAAGATTCAGAGGTCGGTGACTTAATGGCAGCTCTAATGGAAAAACGCGGGGTTAGCATACATACAAGCGCTAAGATTACGCGGATTGATAAAAATGGCTCCCAAAAGGTCGTAACTTTTGAGAAAGACGGCCAAACCCATCAAGTTACTGTTAATGAAATCCTGCTATCCAGCGGCAAAGCCGCTAACACCGATCTAGGATTAGAAAATGCTGGTGTTGAATACGACAAAAGTGGCATCAAGGTTAATGATTTCATGCAAACGACTAACAAGCATATTTATGCTGCTGGTGATGTAGTCGGGCCTTATCGATTTACCCACATGGCTTCGTACCAGAGTCGGATCGCTGTCCACAATATGTACCACCGCGAGAAAAAAGCTAGGGCGAAATACCACGCAGTACCCCGGTGCGTTTTTACCGACCCGGAAGTCGCCTGTGTCGGCGTGACCGAGCAGCAATTAAAAGACAAAGACTATCCCTACCAAATCGGCGCTGTTCCAATTACAGTGGCTGGCCGGTCAAACACCTCTGGAGCCAGCCACGGTTTCGTCAAAGTCCTGGCCAATAAACACGGCGTATTGCTAGGCGCCAGCATTGTCAGTCCTCGGGCCGGCGAAATGATCCACGAATTAACGCTAGCTATCCAGCACCGCATGACAGCACGCCAAATTGCCGAAACTATTCATGCTTTTCCGACTTGGTCTGAAGCCGTTCGCAGCGCCTGCCAAAAAATCAAATCCTAAT
>CAYXCB010000025.1:0-11415 GCA_964463635.1 uncultured Candidatus Saccharibacteria bacterium | reverse complement strand
GCTCTCGCAGAAGCTTGCTTCGAGAAAGCGAGGAAATGGATCTTTGATCCGCCCGGCCCCCGCTACCAGCCTTAAGCACGGCTAACTGGACTGAGGGGTACTTTCACTCAGTCCCTTGTGCAGAAACGCTATCTCATCTTGCAGCTTTTGAGCAGCTTTATCATCTGGGCTATGAGTTAGCAGGCGAAAAATGAGTGTTGCATCATCTTCACACACTTCTACGGTGTGGTCTGCTCGGAATCTATACTTGTAGTGAAGCGTTACATTATCATCCCCGTCTTTGTCGCGCACATAAAAAGTGGGGGTTTTTTCGCCGCACAGCGCGCCGCCAGCATTGCGGGATACAGATTCCTCCACAAGCCGCGCCCTGTTTATTGCCAAGCCGCCGTCAGGCCCTGGCCCGGACCAAGGATGGCCTAGTAGAATCTCCACGAGCATCCGAGCCTCATCTGTAAATGGTTCCCCGGCTTCAGGCTCACCTTCTCTAGCAATACGTTCTGGATCAGCTTCCATAATATTTGACTTTACCATTTATATAGCTTTTTGTCAATGTAGTTAATTGCTTCATTGACAAAAGCAATTACTAAGAATTAAATAAAAGGGCACAAATTTGTTGGAGGTGTACATGCATTACGGTTTGCTGGTTTTCTCAATCTTGTAGATCAACTTAGACCAAAGGTTCGGTCATCAAAGCCACGCACAGAAACTTGCTTAAAGCATGTCTGTAGGTATGTGCTTGCCTGGCCCTCGTTACCAAGATTGACTTTCTATGATACTTATGGTATTATGTGCTTATGCAACTATCCTATGAAGGACGTGCCGGAAAAGTAGAATTAGCGGGCTTAGATCCTTTTCATAATACCCACTTTGGATACACCCTCTTTGAAGAAGTTATAGACCCGGAGAACCCCGAAGGTCCTAAAGCCATTGCTATGCATGTTCCTGAGCGTGCTTTATCAAAAGTATGGCAACTGGTTGAGCCTAATTACACCGAACGCATAGAGCTACTATGTGGTTCTGCCAGCTTAGTTGTTAGTCGCTCCGGTACGGAAGATTGGACAACAATGCCGCTTTCTGCTGAAAATCCTACTGCAAATGACATAGAAATAGGGTGTGGCGATATTTTCTGCATAGTGACAGATGATGAAGAAGCCGTAGTGCTTAGTCGGCCATCAAAACCATTTGATAAATCATATGAGACTAGCCTGACCAAAAGCCCAGATGATGAACTTTCACAGTTCATTCTCAGGCATGTAGCTGCGTCAGAAACAGATCAACAAACATCTCTTATGGAGGGATATAGTGATTATCCCGAATTTGAGACATATGTTAATCGTGAACGTCTCGTTCATCTAGATGCCGAAAGCTTCAAGAGAACCACTTTCGAGTACCAGAATCCAGGCGGGATAGGTGCGTTCTTAGTCTTAAGTAATGCAGACCTGACTCCTACTGTTTTTGTGGATAAGGAGTTGTTCCAGCAACCTGGCTCTGATGGTGAGCCATATGAAGATATACTGCCCCTTGTCCTTGAGCATGAAATTAGAGAACTCTTTGCTAATATACAGGACCGTATCGGTATTCCAGTTGAAGAAAGAGCTGGTGGCGTTGAAAACGTAAATGATGAACAAGCAGCTGTTGCATCAATGAAAAGTGCTTTGGCAGCAGGAAAACTAGATAAGTACCTGGAGTTTCTGGAAAAGATTCAGTATCTTGCTACTGCTCAAGAAGTTGAATACTGGGCAGCCCAGGGCTATCAAGTTATACCCAACTCACCCACGCCATTTATAGAACACAACCGCATGCTTGCTGAACAAGTTAAGCGGGAAAATAGCTAGATTCCAATACTGTCCGGTAGAGTAACCAACCTCTGCCCCAACCCTGGCAAAACTTTTCCACCGGCTCAGCTTCGCAAGGATAAGGTTCCAATTCGAATGTACTCGGGCTACTAAATAGAATGCCCAGGATTTAAGCTGCCAGTTTTTTGGCGTGGTGATTACCGGCGCGGGCCCGGGGATGATAACGCAGCTTAGGGTGGATGAAGCGCCAACCGGTCCGAACGGCTGTCTCAAAGGCGCCAAGCTCTAGTTGATCTGCTCTGGACCACGGTATATCAAAACGTTTGCGTACCACTTCAGGCAAACCGCCAATTGTGGTAACTCGGACAAACTCTGATGCCGGCAAATGCCCTAACTTCCATATGACCGGTGGAATCATAGGTACCCTATCAATATCCCGGCTTAGCGCCATATCGAGTGCGCGCTCAGCAGCCGGTGTTACTTCCAAGACTTCGTTGCATATGTGGTCCCATTTTTCTTTGAAACCCGTGTAGCCAGCCGGAACGGGGCGGGAGCCCATATTGTAGCGGGCGTACCATGTCTTACCTTCCTGGTACAGTTGTTCACGGTTAGCCGAATTAAGCCGACGCTGGCTAAAGCGGTCGATCTCCTGTTCTACCATATTTTGGAATGTGGCGTGTGCCCACCAATAAGTTTCAGCCTGAAGGGCGTGGTAGCGTCTGCCTTGGTCATCGGTGCCTTTGATATCTTTATGAAAATCCCGGACCATTCTGCCGGTTGCTTCGGGATCGGGGTCGTAAACTACTCCCAGTATCCAAGGTAAGGACCGTTCTATGCGCTGCCAGGGTTCATTAAAAAAGTTGGAGTGTTCGGCAACTCCTGCGCCGATTCCCGGGTGCATCAGCTGCAATACGCCGGCGGCAAGCCCGGTAAATCCAATTCTCATGTCCCCGGCGTAGTGCCATAGCAGGGAATCAGGACCCAGTTCAACACTCTCCAAACTAGGTTCTGCCAATAGCTGGAGTTCGGGGTTTTCAGGTGTTAGTTTATGTATGTTTGTTGTTGTGCCGAGATTACGCATCTTCGAGCACCTTTATGGTTACAATTTCATCGTAGCACCAGCAATTTCATAGCACAAGCACGTTTCTAAAAACGGCTTGTACGGAGATTACGGTCTTTCCGCGCAAGCTTGCTTGCAATTTATGTGTTAATGTGGAGGCAGTAGTTATTAAAGAGGAGACCCTATGTTAGCAAAAATAATTGAAGAAGCAACAGATGCTGTAGCTGCGGCTGTAAAGGGTGTGGATAATATTCTGGACGCTGTTACTAGCAGCGTAAAGGACCAGGTAGTTCACGTGTTAACAGGAACTGGCGAAATAGCGGGCTCGGGAGTCGAAGTTATCGCTTCGGTAGCCAGCGGAGCAATCAAAGGTGCCGGCCAGGTCGGTTCCTCGACAACCGATGTGGCTTTTGGCACGATGAGTGGTGTAGTCAAAGGCGCTGGGCAGGTAGGCGGTGATGTTATCTCAGCTGTCCGCGGCGGTGCCCAAGGTATCGTCCAGGCAACTGCCGAGACTGGCGGCAATGTCGGTTCGGCCGCCGTGTCGGCCGTTCAAAGCGCCATCAAATCAACCGGAGAGGTCGGGGCCAACACTGCAGATGCAGCCAAAGCAGCAGTAGGGGGCGCGCTAACAGCTGCCACTACTGTTGGTGGATCTGCGGTAGAAACTGTCCGGAGCGCTTTACTATCAGCCGCAGCGCTGCCACGTGATTTGATCATGGCAGCCATCAAGGGCAGCGACAACAAAAAATAAGCCACTGGTAAAAGTCGAATTTAAAATCTGCTTACACTAAGATTTGTAAGTTAGCAACAAGGCGTCGATAAAGGTTAGGGCGATGCCTAGAATCTTTATGGCGTCGAAGCTTTCCTTCAAAAACAACCAGGACAGTACAATGACTACTGCGACGTAAGTAGCAGCCAGAACTGAGGCTACGCTAGCGGATAGCTTATTTAACGCTAACACGTACAGGATTGAGCCGACAGCCATCATTACACCGATCGTAATGCCAGCTGGCAACTCTTTCACCGGCATTTTAAATGATTTATGCGCCAGTAGTAAGGCTGGAATTCCGGTTACGAGCATCCCAATTCCCATTAGGAAGTTCAACTGGTACGGGCTAAGGTTCTTCAGGCTGACCTTCATCAGAAAAGTAGCGGTGCCGACCAGCAATATGTAGCCTATAACAAACAAATACCCCATGAATCAAATTGTACCAGGTAGACGAGCAGCTGTCTGATTTTGTTTATACATATAAGTTGATGTTGGAGTATAATATAAAGGTGCGTTTTATGCGAATTCCTAATGGAGTATTGAATAAGAAGGTTCACGTCCACGAACTAGTGTTTCTGGGCGTAGCGCTTTTATTCACCTTGACAGCAAACAGCGCACTGATGAACTACAGGGATCATGTAATATCAACAATAGAAGCTACGAACGAGCGTACCGAAGACCTATTTACACCGCAAAAGTCTACTGAAAGTGTAGTAGCCAGTGCGTCAACATCAGAACCTACCCCTGAGCCCGATAACAGAGTCAGTGATATACCGGTTAGCTCAAAGGTTCAATCAGCCAATATGAATAAACCACTGACAAGCCCGAAACCTCAATCCAACGGCGCTCAATCTAGCCAAACAACTCAAAACCAACCACAAAGTAATCAACCAGATCCACAACCTCAACAGCCCGGGCCAGAGCCAGGACCGCAGGGTCCACTTGGCCTAATTTTCTGTACTGCGCTGGGCCTTTTTTGCTAGACTGCTGCCGGTCGAGTTCTCTTAAAACGCCGCTTCAAAATCGAGCGGTTTTTCATGATAATTTGGACATTCCCGAATCTGCGAGGGCGCTTTGCCTCCGGCTCGTTTGGGTGTGCCAGAAAAATCGGCGTATGATGCTCGGTCATATGCCCTCCTTTCGTCTCTTATAACCCGTAGTATGGCGACTTATTGCCGTTCGCGAAATGATTAACTTCACTAAGTAACGGTGATATTGCTCACATAATATTGTGTCAAGCGAAAAATTTACGGAACAAGACTAGGGCAGGCGTATTCTATATTCTTGCTGGAGGGGTATGGATCTAGGCTCAAATGTTATAGAAGTTGATTTTGAACAGTCGAGGCCAAATCAGGCGCTGGTACGCATGGCAGTAGAAGAAATGCGCGAGCAAGGGGTAACCACTCAAGAACAAGCACTGGCTTATTTGACAGAAGTGCGCGAGTGGCCGCCTGATTTTATTGCTCAGGAATTAGGCCTATCGATTGAAGAAACCTACGAGCAAATTTGTCAGGGTAGATATGAACTTGTTGGAGAGCAAGTATTTATTAGTTACTCAGGGCTGAAAAACTATTTATGGCGTCGATTACGGGCAAAGCCGCGCGGCCATGCGGCGATAGGGAATAGACAACGGAGACCTTATCGACCACGTCTTCAGTCCGTTTGACCAGGTTTGCCTCTTCGAGCTTCTTGAGGCGGTCAGTTAGTGTAACAGGATTGAGGTTATCGACCGCGCGCTGCAATTCACAGAAACGACGCTGGCCGGGCTCCAGGGCATCAATGATCCGAAGCGTCCAGTAATCGCCCAATAATTTGAGGGTGCTCATGCAGGTTTGATCAGTGGTTAGGATGTTCATAATAAATTCAAGCTTGCTATAAATTCTATAGTACCCTACAATATGTCAGTACTATAGAAAGTATAGTAGCATATTTATCTTATAAAAAGTAGTTTTACGACGATAATTTGTATGTTGAGGACTATTAACCCCCCTGCTAAGGAGCAATTATGAAAGCAGCCCAGATCAACCAATATGGCGGCCAAGATGTCCTAATTATTAACAATGACACACGCAAGCCCGCGGTCCAGCCGGACCAAGTCTTGGTCGAGGTCCATTCGGCCGGCGTGAATCCGTTTGACTGGAAAGTGCGGGAAGGCTATATGAAAGATATGGTGCCGATGCCCTTCCCGGCTACCCTTGGCGGAGACCTAGCTGGCATAGTTACTGAATTAGGCGAAGGCGTAACTGGCTTTGCGTTAGGTGACGCGGTTTATGGCCAAGCCAATGCCGTGAGCGGTGTCGGTTCATACGCGGAATTCGCACCGGCAGCTGCCGAGTCTTTAGCCCCAAAGCCAAAGTCCACTGATTTTATAAATGCTGCTGCCTTGCCGCTAGCTGGCGTTAGTGCTTACCAAGCCCTGGTGGATCATATGAACTTACAAGCCGGACAAAAAATACTAATCCACGGCGGTGCCGGCGGCATTGGCTCTCTGGCTATTCAGCTGGCCAAGCATTTGGGTGCTTATGCGGCCACAACCGCTACCGGTGAAGACGTAGAATTCGTCAAAGGCCTTGGAGCAGACGAGGTTATAGATTACAAAACCCAGGCTTTTGAGGAGAGCATCAAAGATTATGACGTTGTCTTCGACACGATTGGCGGCGAAACTAACGCTAAATCTTACCAAGTCCTCAAACCCGGCGGCATATTGGTATCGATGGTAGAAGAACCTAAAGGCGATTTGGCCGAAAAACACCAAGTCAAACCAATCCACCAGTCTACAAAAGTCACTACGGAGCGACTGAACAAACTAGCCGGATTAGTCGACCAAGGCGTCATTAACCCCCAAGTCGGCAAAGTTTTCCCACTGGACCAAGCCGCCGAAGCCCTGGAGTACCTAAAACAAGGCAAACACAAAGGCAAGGTCGTCTTAAAAGTTAAATAACAATAAGATATTTTCACAGCGCTAACTAATTACATCAATATACGTCCGATCGGACATAGATTGATGTATTTTCATAAAAAAAGACCCCTGCAAGCAGAGGTCTTAGAATTGCTAGTTAAATTACCAGCTGCGTTGACCGCGGTCGCCGCCAAAGTCGCGTCGAGGGCGCTCTTCACGAGGACGAGCCTCGTTCACAGTCACGCTTCGGCCGCCGATTTCTTTACCGTTCATACCAGCTTCAGCAGCTTTACCTTCGTCGTCGTTTTCAAACTCAACGAAACCAAAACCTTTGCTGCGGCCGGTGTCACGGTCAGTGATAACCTTGGCACTTGCGACAGTACCGAACTGGCTGAAAGCATCAGATAGTTCGTCATCAGTGGTGCTAAATGGCAAGCCACCTACGAATAGTTTGTACATATTGTCTCCTAGTTACTAAAGATCAGGTCGACCACTTACTCTTGCTCACTCTTTCGCTGTTCTTTAAAAACCAAGAAACAAATCGAACGGTAACCAAACAGTTAAGAATCCTGTAGGCATATTAAAGCACAATAGGCCGTAAACACCTAGTAGAAAATTATCTAATTACATAATACTTGACAAATTAGCAAACTTGTGTATAATGAATACTGTTAAATGCATTAAACAAACATTACAAAATAACCTTTAGAAGGGACTTACGCCTTATGCGTATCGTCGGTAAATTAGCGTACGAGTTCGTACCAACGAGCAACGATGCTATTCTCCAAGTTGATGAGATTCTAAATCAACTTTAAAACTCTTAGCAAAAAGAGCCCCTTACGAGCGGGCTCTTTTTTATTGTCGTATAATTCTAGCCAATGAAGAAGCCGATAATTACTATATGCGCGAGCGCTAATTTTTATAAATACGTCGTTGAACTTCAGGGGGAATTAGAAAAACTTGGTTATAAAGTTATTATTCCCTATACCGCTCGACGTATGAAAGCAGCCAACAATTACGAACTCGCTGGCTTTAAGCCCACACTTGCAGAATTTAAGAGAAAAGCTGAATTGATGCACGGTCATTTAGATGAAGTAGACAGGGGCGATATTTGCCTAGTAGTTAATAATGAAAAACACGGCATACCTAACTACATTGGCGGAAATGTGTTAATGGAAATGGCTCTAGCATTCCATCAAAATAAACCAATTGTAATACTGAATGAAATACCCGAAGAATCGGCGTACCTAGAAGAAATCATTGGTATGCAACCCTTAGAACTACATGGGAAAGTAGAAAATTTGCCCAAAGAACTTACAAGGCAACTTCCTTCTTCTTAACAGATATGGTATAGTTCCACTCTGTTAAGGCGGCGTAGCTCAGCTGGTTAGAGCGCAGGACTCATAAGCCTGAGGTCACAAGTTCAAGCCTTGTCGCCGCTACCAAATTTGACACTGAATTATGGTCGAAAACCCGTTTTTACAAGGTTTGCCATCGGAATAAAAAGAGGGGATGGCAGTTGGTCCCAAGTAAACCACTGCCATTTAATCATTTTTTCAGGCTCCATAACCTTTGGCTCACCATTTTTATAATTAGCTTTCATATAGATAGTTATGTAATGCTTGTTTTCTTTCGTGAAAATATCATTTGTGCATACAACAAAAGTCGGACTACTGATAATCAAACCTGTTTCTTCTAGGACTTCTCGCATTGCGCACTCTTCCCATGTTTCACCAAACTCTAAGTGACCGCCCGGGAATGACCAGCTACCTTCGCCATGAGCATTGAGCCGCTGCCCCAATAAAACCTTATTGTCTTTGACTATACAAACCCCAACACCAACGCCTGGACGACTATTCATATCAACATTATGCCATAGTGATAATTTGCTGAAAGTTTGTTAGCTTATAGCCACTCGGTTGTGCCGTAGGGCTTATCTGTCGTATCCAGTACGAATCCTCCCGCGCCGGCTAACATGGCCCGTCTGCCTAATTGAATTAACTGTGCATGATAATCTATAAATCCATCAATGCCAGGTAATGGTACGACGCCCGTCATCATATCTTCGTTTTTACGTCCCCATCCACCCGACTGGAAGAGCCTAAGCCATGTTGTGGGCAATGATGGCCGGCGCGTGTCCAGGCCAAAATCTGTGAGCGACATAAAATGTTGGCTTAAGGATTGTTCCACCCCAAGATCATCCAACCAAACATCCTTCATTGTTTCCAGCTTCCGTAGCAAATCAAAAGTCCTTCGGGTGCGCTTTAGCCCGATGGTTTCTTGAGCTGAGTCAATGTCAAAGGTGAAGGGGCTAAAGCCAACTCGGTTGATTGTGGTTATTTCATTACCCATTGTGCGCGAGATTTCTGCTACCTCGTCCCAATCAACTGTCGCAGCCCCTGTACCCATAACAACGGCAAAACCATCAGATTTAACATCGCCGCGAACCCCGCGAGCTCGAACGGGTACAAGCGTAGCCTCCAGTTGCTCGGCCGTTCTGGCTATATAAGACGCTAGATCATTTTGGGTATCCAAGAATTCTTCGCTATACCTATCGAATCCCTCGGTTGCCGGCACAACTCTTATCTTCAAGTCGGGACCAGGAAAAGGTTGTCGTGATGTTATCTCTTCGGGTAATCCCAGATCACGTCCGGCCTTTCTGATCTGACCCTTGAAGAGTCTTTGCAATGGTAAGATTTCACCATCAACGTATTTCTCAACACCTTGGTTATGGTGTTCTTTTATTTCCCCCAAACTCTCGGCAATATCTGCAGCGTTTGTGCCTTGCAGTAAAAATACTTTCATATTGCCAAATTCTTGACGCAACCGAGCAGCAATCTCCTCGTGAACCTGCAAGAAACCATACTTGGCGATTTTGCGGACCATGTCGCCGTCCTTCGCGTCAACCAATTTAGGTAATTTAGCGTAACCTAATTCTTTGGCCGCTAATTCTGGCAGTACAATTTCGCTATCTAGAAAAATCTCTGATCTGTCGATTATATCAATGGGCAAGCCTGCTGCTTGCAGTCGCTCAATTGCAGCCAAATCATTATCGCGCATGGACCCAGTGTCAACGTATGTAATCCGCAGGCGATGCTCAAGACCCTCGGCCTTTAAGATGTGAAAAGCATGCCAGGACGCTACTGCTGAATCCACTCCGCCACTCAAAAAAGCTTGAATAAGCCCTTCTTGAGCCGCCGCTATAATAAGCTCTTTAGAAACGCACAACGCATCAGATACATAGTTATTGGCAGCCTCTTCAGAAGGTTCGATGCCACAGATTTCAGCAAAGCGCTCAAACATGGTACGGCCTTTCGGAGTTTGCGGGGACTCAATGTGCCATTGAAAAGCATGGATTCTTCTATCAGGGATTTCAAAGCCTGCTATACCAGCCGGCGAACGGGCAGTTATTGTGGCACCGTCTGGCGCTTGAGTAACAACGTCTTTATGGCTCATTAAACCTACAGTTGTCTCGCCAAAGCCTGTTAATAAAGTGCCGCCTAGGATGTATATATTTGTTCTACCTAGCTCTTCAGTTGGGCCGGGCTCAACCTTGCCTCCGAGTGCCACAGCCAAAGCCTGTTCGCCATAACACGAAGCCATAATAGGCTTCTTTAGCTCAAGTATACCCGGCGATACACGTGGTGCGTCTGTTTCATTAACACTATGCTTGCCCCCTGAAAGATAAATACCACCAACACGATCGCTGGCCATGAATGACATATCCTCATCAGTTAAGTCTGCTCCGTCAAGTAGAAAGGTTGGTACTCCGATCTCGCCAAAGCGTGCAGCAATAACTTCCTGCAACTGGCCCTTGAACTTTAGTACTGCAATACCAGCCTGTGTATCAGATTGGCCAGCCTCAACTACTTCACTCATGGATTAATCAAACCACATCTTGACTATATGTAACATTGTAAAAAAAGCTGTTTACAGTTTAGAACCAGAAGCGTTATACTTAAGCTCTAGTATGGCAGTACTAGAAATAGAAACAACAAATTTAGAAATCGATCCAACGACGACCTCTGAGGGTCGTCTTTTTGATTTACCTCCTGCAACTGACACACCTACTCTACCAACAGTTGCTTCGGCCTTTCTGATGGAGCAATGTATAAGAGACCAGCTTCCCGTTGTGTGGGAGGCACATGCTAGTCTGAAGAAACTGCGGGAAGCTCGCGATCTGCTTGAAACAGCAGCTTCATGTTCGAGCTTGGTGGGAGAAGATGCTGCTGAAGAGGCACGATATGAAGCAATCGATCAGGGTTCGGTGTGGCGAAGCAAAACTGATGCCATTGTTACTAAGATTACTCAGCAATTTCCGAATCAACTACTTGCGGGCGCAGTATTTGACACTGATGAGGTGATGCACTTAACAGACTCTCATAAAGTGTTTCAGATCAATTCTAATGGCGACGTGTGGGCGTTCAGTAGTGCAATTACACAAGGAGAATTAAACGCAGGGGTGAAAGTTGCATCAGAAGAAATGTGGGAAGAGCTTTTATTTAAAATTATTGTCGAATCTGGAAAATAACTAGACTTTTAACTTTCTTCGACCCAGCAGAGAAGTTCGGCATTATTAATTTTTTCTGGGTGACTCATAGGATATTCGGCTTTTAAGACACTACGCAAAGCACGCCCAAAAGCACCATGGCTGACAATCAAAATATGGTCTTCCTCCAGAGAGTTAATCCACGCCAAGGCCTTATGCGCGCGTGCCACTAAGGCATCGTCGGCTTCATAGTCAGCTGCCTCGGCGTAATTAATATCAGGAACCCAAGGCTTTCCCTCGTACTCGCCGTAATTACGCTCAATTAACATTGGGTTGGTGACAATGTCTTCCGGGTTGTAGCCCATGTGTCTGGCAAATATCTCAGCGGTTTTCACAGCC
>CAYXCB010000024.1:0-11920 GCA_964463635.1 uncultured Candidatus Saccharibacteria bacterium | reverse complement strand
GCCCAGATATAAGCAAAACCATTCGGTGGTGGAGTGGACATGCTCAGAAAAATTAAGGCAAGCCACTGGCGAGGATAGGTTTTTTGCAGAAATACACAGGCGCGAATCACACAAACGTGCTGACGAAGCACTCTGTCTGCCTGATACCGAATGGTATGTTCGGCCACCTCATGTGGTGCTCCCCGAAAATTTAGAAGAACCAGCACCAGCATCTACGCCTATGGAAGCAGTAAAAAGACGTCAGGGATTCCATATTGTTAGGCCTGAGATTGATGAAGGAGATAAATAATGGCGACAGCAGTGAGTGAGAAAACTAAGGACGGGAAAATCAGCCAAATTGTAGGAGTGGTGGTAGATATTGAGTTTAGCGGGCATTTGCCAGCTATTTATAACGCGCTGGAAGTTAAATTAGGTGACAGTACAATTGTGTTTGAGGTTGCTCAGCATTTGAGTGAGTCATCTGTCCGGGCGGTTTCTCTAGGCTCGACTGATGGGCTAAAGCGCGGCGCTAAAGTCGTTGATACAGGCGCGCCGATTAGCGTACCGGTTGGGGATGAAACCCAGGGCCGCATGTTTAATGTCATCGGCGAACCGATTGACGGTAAGGCTGGCAGCTTCAAGAAGCGAGCCGCCATTCACCGCGACTCGCCTGCCCTTTCCGAACAATCTGGCGAAACCGAAATCCTGGAAACCGGCATCAAGGTTATCGACCTGATCTCGCCAATTACAAAAGGCGGCAAGGTCGGCCTCTTCGGCGGTGCCGGCGTCGGTAAAACCGTACTGATCCAGGAACTGATTAACAACATCGCCAAATTCCACTCCGGAAACTCAGTTTTCGCTGGTGTCGGTGAACGCACCCGCGAGGGCAATGACTTGTACTATGAAATGGAGGAAGCTGGCGTTCTGGACAAGACTTCCTTAGTCTTCGGCCAGATGAACGAGCCGCCAGGTGCACGTTTGCGAGTCGGTCTTAGCGGGCTGACCATGGCCGAAGGCTTCCGTGATGCTGGCAAGGACGTGCTGCTGTTTATCGATAACATATTCCGATTCACCCAAGCTGGCTCAGAAGTTTCTGCCCTGCTAGGCCGATTGCCGTCAGCTGTGGGTTACCAGCCTAACTTGGCTCAGGAAATGGGACAATTGCAAGAACGCATTACGTCGACCAAAAAAGGCTCAATCACGTCTATCCAAGCCGTTTACGTACCTGCCGATGACTTAACCGACCCTGCTCCTGCTACTACCTTTGCCCACCTAGATTCAACCATTGTGTTGAACCGCGGCTTGACGGAAATCGGTATTTATCCGGCTGTTGATCCGCTTGACTCGAGCTCAACTATCCTTGACCCGGAAATCGTCGGCCAAGAGCATTACACCGTTGCCCGTGAGGTCCAGCGTATATTGCAGCGATACAAAGATTTGCAAGATATCATCGCTATCCTCGGTATGGAAGAACTATCTGACGAGGACAAACAAACAGTTGCCAGGGCTCGCCGCATCCAGCGGTTCCTGTCGCAGCCATTCTTTGTGGCTGAGAAATTTACGGGTAATCCTGGTGCTTACGTTTCGCTGAAAGACACAATTGCAGATTTCAAACAAATTCTTGACGGCAAATACGATGACAAGCCTGAGAGCTGGTTCTATATGAAGGGCTCTCTGAAAGGAACTAAGTAATGTCAGATTTTCGAGGTAGCGAGCAAGAACAAGACGCCGAGATTCGAAAATGGCTTAATGAAGGCTATGAGCCCACAAAAGACCCTTTGCCAAGTGCAACGGTTCATGATTTCGACGACATCGACAAACCTATAGGCAAAACTCCTGGCGATGATCTAAAGCGAGAGTTAGAGGGTGAAGATGGCTGAACAGAAACGTGATAACCTAGAGTACTTGTTTGGCCCTGATCCAGGTGCGCCTAAACCAAAAGAAAAGACGGAGCCTGTGCATCGTTTGCGAACGGCGGTAGAGATTGCCGTAGAAAGAACGTTTGAAAAGGACTTTTTCCAGGATATTAGCGAACAAGGATGTCATCAACCTGATCAAACTGTTCAGCTAAAAACAGTTTACGATCCTGTGACGCAGATGCATGCCGTAACGGAAGCAGTGCATGGACATGATCAAATTTGAGCTAGTAACACTCGATGGTACCAAATTTCGTGAAGAAGTCCATGAAGTAATCCTGCCGACAGCTGACGGCTACATCGCAGTGTTCTCCCAGCATGCGCCCCTAGTCAGCTTAGCTGTTCCGGGCGTTATTAGTATTCGCCGCAAACCAAACCACCCTGACGATATGCTCGAACATTTTGCCAGTCACGGGGGTGTGATCGAAGTTTTGGACGACACGGTTAAAATGCTTGTTGATGAGGCTGACTCGGCTGAAGAAATAAACGAAACGGAAATACGCAAAGCCCTAGAACGAGCCCAAAAGTTGCGCTCTGAGGCCAAAGACAAGGTTTCTCTAGACCATGCCCAGCAAATGATTGATCGCAGCGCGGTCCGGCTTAAAGTCGCCGACCTCCGACGCCGCAAACGCCGATAGTCTACACGAAAACATATTATTGCAGTATTTAAAAATAGCTGTATGCTTAGATTATAAGTTTTTAAGGAGGGTTCCATGTTTGGACGACAGAAGATAGCCATGTTGGTGGCTGAGTTTCTAAGTGCCGCGGTTTTATCAACAGTTGTACTAGCCATGATTGGGCGGACTAGTTTTCCGTTCTTCGTAGCGGTGGCCAGTGCCGTAACGCTGGGGACAATGGCTTACCTATTTGGTACGCATACTAACCCTGCCCTGACCATAGGGCTTTGGACAATGCGTAAAATCCAGACAACCCAAGCGGTTGTCGTGGTAACGGCGCAAATGCTCGGTGGTTTGGCTGCTTGGCAGTTAAACGAGTACTTGCTTAATAGTGAGCTTAAAAGCATGGCCGGCGACGCCTTTGACTGGCGCATACTGGCAGCTGAAGCGCTAGGTGCCTTTGTATTTGGCCTTGGCGTAGCAGCGGCTGTTAGCCGGGCTTATGACAGCGCTAAACTAGCTGTCGTCATGGGACTGTCGCTATTCCTAGGCACAGTTGTAGCAACTATGGCTGCTAATGGGCTGTTAAACCCATCTGTTGCCCTTGGAGTGCAATCATGGAGTTGGACGTATGCCCTTGGGCCAGTCCTGGGTGTTGTCGTAGGTATGAGCCTATACGGAGTGCTTTTTGCGGCTCAGGCGACTAAAGTTGCCCGCACTGCCGCAGGCAGCCGCTTGACTACTAAGAAATCAGCAGCCAAGAAAAAGACTACTCGCAAACGCTAAAACCAAAAAAAGAAATTAAATAGAGCCTCCTCGCGGGGCTTTATTCAAGTCGCTTTGCGCAAAACTCCCTCACCCCCAGACCGAATAATCTCGGCTGCAAACAGTTTTTCTTCTTTCGATGTATCTACAGATACATCTCTTTCAGATAAAACCGTTTTCGCTCGAGCTGATTCACTCTGGAAACGAGCGATCCTGCGCAAAGCGATTTAATTCAGGGCCGCCAGTTTATAAGAAGCACGACAAAGAGACTAATAATCACCAGGAACGCGCTTAGGACTATCAGCCCGATATAGTTAAGCCAGTGCGGTTTAGGCCCCTTTGCCCCAGAAGCCTTTAAGGCCTTAAGCTCAGGATACATCACTGCCTCGCCGCCCATAGCTAGCAACAAGCCGATAACGGGAATAATAGTCGCTACGGTTTGGATGCCAAACACTTCGATAAGCCGGCCCTTGGTTAATTGCTTAATCCGCTTCATAGCTTGCTTGGAGTTAAGGTTTTCTTCAAAAACCGGGAATAGCACCATTTCGTACCTGAGCGCTGCCCTGATACCCGGTATCACAAACAGCAAGAAGCCGCCAATGATCTTAAGGGTGGTAACTACTTGGACTACAAGTATTGTCCAGAAACGTTTAGTAACTTCGTGGAAAGATTCGCTGAAACTGGTAGTTTCGCGGCGGCTGGTTTTCCAGGCGACGTACTTCGTAATGCCGTTAATATAAGTCGAGATTAACGCCACAAGGGCCGCGGATATTAACCCAAGGATTATAAGTCCGCCAACTAACAAAGCGACGTTAGCGGGCTCCAGGTGGCCAATATCTGGCAAGGATGCAGTATCATCCCGACCGGAACTCGGCACAAAGTTGCCTGCGAACTGCAATAGCCCTGTGACTAAACTGATAATTAATAGGACCAGGGCAATTGACTGATTGTACTTGAATAGTAAATCTAAGCCTTTAAATGTCCGCGAAAAAGGATTTGAGTTATAAACCGGCTGTTTAGGCTCGGCTGTAGTTGTTGTTTCGTTCATAAACAGATGATACACCTTTTAAGCAGGACATTCTACGCTGAGTCTTCCTCTAGCAGATCACGCTCAAAATCGATGACTCCCTGGTAGTCTTCTGAGTAAATGCTCATGTCGGGCAGATCAACATCCAGGACTTTTTCCCAGACGGCGTGCATCAGCCCTTCCAGCTGACGGCGCTCCTGATTACTAGCCTCTAAGACGAGTTCGCGGTAAGCGCCGCGCTTGCTTGGCTCGACGAAAACCACCTTGAGATCAATTGATTTAATATCCTGAAATTCGGGGCTAAGTTTAAAAAGTTTTTCATAGAACAACAGCTGCTGGCTAAACCGATGAAGTTTTTGCTTGTAGTAATCTTCGCTGATTTTCCATGAATCCAAGGCCCGTCCGGTTTTATAGTCAGTTACGACTAGCTCCGTCCCATGCTTGTCGTAGCGGTCAACTGTTCCGGTCAGGCTTAGGCCGGCCAGCTTTAAATGCTGGTCAGAAAAACTATACTCGCTGATTCCGCCGAGCCGTAGGACTTTAGTATGTTTTAGAAACTCGCTGACAGTCTCTACGACGTCGGCAATCTGGTTTTCGGCGGCATTTGGCAGCTGTTCGCTGGCAAATGCCTTGAGCTGGGAGGCCGCTGGCAAACTGCCCGACGTATCTAAAGCGGCTTGGGCGAAGTGCAGCAATTTATGAACATAACTGCCAAACAGCGCCTCAGGATGAACCGGCGTTGGTATGCCGAGCAAGACATGGGTAAGAAAAGTAATCGGGCCGCCGTGAGGAATGTCTAGAAACATCGTTAAGTGCGTCGGACTTAAGCGGTATTTAGCAAGCTGGCCAGCCAGTAATTTGCGAAGCTCCTTTCGCTCACTGTTGCTTTGAGGCAAGAACCAGGCTTGCCATAACTGCTCGCGGCTTAACTCTACGCTAGAGTCTTGGTAGTCGGCCGCATAAGGCGTTGTCTCAATATCATCCATGCCCGGCAGCATGTCAGCGGTTTTGCCGGTCCTGGTACTAGTGCTCATGATCAAGCCAAGTTCTTGTTTGGCCCTGGTTAATACTACATACAGCAGCCTAAGCCGGTCGTCGTGGGTTTCGGTCCTGGGTTCGATTGGCTGCCAGTTGGCCGGCAATGTCAGGTTATTGCGTCGGCCTTTTTCTTTTATCCAAGTATGGTGGTCGGCATGCAGCAAATAAACCCGGTCAAACTCGAGGCCTTTTGATTTATGGGCGCTGAGTAAACGGACAGGGGCTTGGCGGTCGCCTTTTTCTATCTTTTGGCTCAATATAATGCCAGCTTGCAAACAAAGCTCCACGTAGGAGAGCAGTTCGCTTAGGCTAACTTTTTCACGGCCTAGATAGGTAGTGGCGTGATTTACTAAGGCCTCAGCTTTTCGTCCCAGTTTGATCCTTAAATGCCTGGCGGCGGCCTGAAGAGCTTTCAGCCCGTCGGTGTCTTTTATATCGCCTATATCGCCGCAGGCGGCCTCAATTAGGCTTACAGCTGCTTTAACATCACTTTTTGGGCTTGCTTGCATGGTCTCCCACCAGCTTAATTTCTGCTGTTTGGCGGCAACGGCCACCTCCCATGCGCTGGTCCTGGACATACCCACAGCATCAGTTGTGATAAGTTCGGGTAAAACATAATCCGCGGCTGCAGGCTCCTTACGACTTATTGCCATGCAGATTTTAGCGATCATTAAGACTGGCAGCAGCTGCGGATCTTTGAGCAAATCTTCCCGGCCCTCGTAATAATAATTAATTTTCGCATCGTCCAGACGATTGGCTAAGGCCCGCAGGTATTTATGTTTTGTAGCGATAATGGCTAGCTGGCCGTCTGGGGGCACGGACTGGGCAGTTTCGACGGCTTTTTCCAGCACTGAGTCCGCCGAATCCGCCTGGAATAGTCTGGGCTTAACGGGCGGGTAGCTGGCGTTGGCGCTGAGCGATTTGTCAACGTCCTCATAATAGTTTTCCAGCCGCTCTTGTCCGCCGGCAATCACGGCCCGGGCAGTATCTAAGATTGTTTGGGTTGAGCGGTAGTTTTCTTTTAGTGTTATGGCGGCCACGCCTTGCCAGCGCTCCCTGAAATGGACCAGCACGTCGCCCATGGCGCCCTGGAAACCGTAGATTGCCTGGTCATCATCGCCGACCACCATTACGTTTGGCCGGCCTTCATTGACAGGGTTATCAGCAATCAAAGTAATAATTCGGGCTTGGGCGGCGTTAGTATCCTGATACTCGTCTGCCAGGATATAATGGAAAGTTTCTTGTACTGTTGAGCGGAACTCCTTGTTAGTTTCCAGCTGCTCAAGAGCATATAAAATCATATCGTCATAGTCGTAGAGTTTGCGTTTCTGCAGCTCAGCTTCATACAGGCCATAAAGCTCGGCTAGAGCTGTCAGCTTTTTCAGCTGCTCTGAAGGTTTAAAATAAAGTTTGCCTTCCTCGCTCACAAACCACTTTTTCTTAAACTCGCTTAAACTCACTGTCTTGCCGCTGCTACTAGCTTCATCTAGAGCTGATTGGAGTTCGTCTAGGCAGGTTTGGGCTAATCCTGGGCTAGAACTGCCGGGGCTCAACAGCGGCACTAGCTGGTTTAATAGGCCTGGTATGGCTTTGGGTGCTAGGCGGCCAGTTTCGTTAAACGCTTTGGTTATTTTAGGAGCAACGGTTTTGGACCATTGGCTATCAGAACTAGCTCGCTCCTTGGCTTCAACAGGTGTAATACCGGCTTGCTTGAGCTGGCCGATGCGGTTGGCTGCATCCGGCTGGTAGGTAAACTGGCCGTAAGCTTGCCCAGCTAGCGGATTGCTGCGCGGCAATTTTTCAAAGCATTCGCGTAAAGTTTCATATAAAGCCAGGTCGTCAGCCGGCCGAAAGTTTCCTAGCTCCGGAAAATATTCGGAAAAGTGGCTGATCAAATACGTTCCGAAACCGTGGAAGGTATGGATTTCTACTTGCTTGGCCGGCTCGCCGATAAGCGTAATCAGCCTATCCTGCATGGCCTGCTGTCCCGACTCGGTATAAGTAAGGCATAGTATGTTGCTAGGGTTGGTGTCAGTTTTGCGTAAAATATTAGCTACTCGCAGAGACAGCAGCTGGGTTTTGCCAGTCCCCGGACCGGCAATAACCAGAACCGGCCCGTCGATAGTATCAACAGCCAGCCTCTGGGCGGCGTTCAGCCCTTTATATGCCTTTTCAAGATGGTTCATTAGGTACCATTGTAAACTACGGTTCATAAGTTACGGCCACAGCCGCACTATTAAAAGTAGCCGCTACAAGCTACAATAGTATGTGCGGATTAAACAAATTGACAGGGGTTTAATGGAACAGTTTCAGAAGTTTCTACACCGGTACCACGTCCGTCGATTCCAAAAAGGAGAAATCATCCTAGTCCAGGGCGAGGTGCCTACGTGCGTCTACGTCGTTAAGTCAGGAATTGTAAAAACCTATAACCTCACGGCTGACGGCGATGAGAAGCCAATTAGCTTCGATGGCAAAAATGAAATGCTGCCAATTGGCTGGGCATTTAATAAATTACGCTACGCCCAGTATTATTACGAAGCCTTCACGGATTGCGACCTGTACTGCGCACCCAGGGCTGATTATGTCGATTTCCTGAAAACTAACCCTGACGCCACTTTTGAGAAGTATACAGATCTGGTGGAAGCCCATATTAATTATCAAATGCGGGTTAACGCACTCGAGCAATCAAAAGCTTCGGACAAGGTTCTAAATACCCTGCACTTTTTGTGCTTGCGCTTCGGCAAGGATATTCAAAAAGACACGGTTAGGATCGAGCTGCCGCTGACCCAGCAAGAGCTAGCTAACTTTATGGGCCTGACGCGCGAAACTACCGGAATCGAGCTCAAGAAGCTTCAGAAAAAAGGCATTATCTCCTACCGCCGCCAGAATTACGTCGTCAAGACCAACGCCCTGGACGAGTTACTCGACGAAGATTACGACATGGGCTTCGGCAAGAGCTAACTCACGCTTCTTCTCTATAAATAAACAATCGCCCCGTTGCGATTATCAGGGCGATTGTTTCCCGCGTCATTGAGACCGTTTAAGCCATTTCGTGTTTGAGTTTGCGCCAGCGGCGTGTATGCAGACGTTCAATCTTTAGGTCCAGGTCGCTAGCTATGTCGTCCATTAAGTCGTCATAGCTTAGATCTGAGACGCGCGCATTTGTGACAATACGCCTCTTTTTCATGTTTTCCTCCCCTTTAGTTTGCTTTATACCTGATTCACCCGGGAACTCCCTCGCCCCCAGACCGACTCTTCTGGGCTGCAAACTGTTTTTCTTCTTTCGATGTATCTACGAATACATCTTTTTCAGAGAAAACGGTTTTCGCCCCGGGCTGATTCATTCTGGAAACGAGCGAGCCCAGGTAAGTCAGATAGGTAGCCTTAATATATCCCGCTTACGTTAAAGTAAACTGTGAAATTTCTCGCTTTATACGATACCCAGAGGAATTTTTACAACAGCTTATCGCAGATTGCTATTTAGACTGCTTGTCCAGGTTTTTGCTGATCAGGTGGTTGACAAGCACCGACAGCTCTTGCGGAGACGCGTGGGCTTTGACAATGTATTTATATGCCCCGAGTTTGAGGCCTTTGGCGGCTTCTTTCTCATCGCCCAGATTGCTAAGAATTACAACATTCACTTCCGGATGCTTAGTAATAACGTCGTATTCCTCAAGAAACTCCAAGCCGCTTTTAACAGGCATTAATAAGTCTAGCAAGATAATGGTCGGCTTATCAGCTTCAGCGCGCTCTAGGGCTTCCTGGCCATTGGCGGCAATAGTGACTTTATGGCCTTCTCGCTCCAGTATTAATTGATACGCTTGGCTTAATACTGGATCATCTTCAACAATTAAAACTTTGGCCATTAATCCTACCTTTCCGCTGCATTATACAAATCCAATAGCTAGACCTGTGTGAGAAATCTAACATACAAACCTCACATCTAATGTTATTAACCTGAAGCTCATTTTGGTATAGACACCGTAAAGGTGCTGCCCTTGTTCTCTTCGCTTTTAAACTTTACTTTTCCGCCTAAACTGTCGACAATTCGCCCGACGAGATAAAGTCCTAGTCCAGTGCCCGTCGTGTCGCGAGTGACCACATTGTCAGCCCGGAAGAATTTGCTGAAAACTCGTTTTTGCTGGTTTCTTGGAATGCCATAACCGGTGTCTTTCACACTGAAGACAACCTCATATTTCTTGTTTTTGAGCTCAATTGTAACAGTACCATTGGGAGGAGTGTATTTAATAGCATTTGAAACCAGATTGGCGAAGACTTCCTTAAGCAACAACGGGTCGGTGTTCAGGATAAAGCTGCTACCCGATGCCTTAAATGCCATGCCTATGCCTCGGGCATCAGCTAGCGACCTAAGCTCAGTAATGAGCTCTTCGACCAGGTCGTCAACTGGTACATTCTGAGTCGTCATGCCAATTTTGCCTTCTTCGAAGCGCGAAATGTCGAGGAGGGTATTTATCAAGTCATTCATCCTGTCGATGGAGCTAATAATAATGTCCATAAACTCTTGCTGGTCAGACGACAGGTCGCCGCGATAGCCGCTAGATAGTAAATGCGAGTAGGTCTTGATAGCGGTTAAGGGTGTACGTAGCTGATGCGACGCTATCGAGATAAACTCGCTCTTCATTTTGTCAATTTCTTGCTCTAAGGTAATGTCTCGAAATACTTCAATGGCTCCGACTGGCCGGCCATCAAGCAGTATCGGCGCAACGGTTACCGATACTGGAACTGCATCACCCAACTTTGTAACGTAATAAGTTTTGTCAGAAACAGGTTTGCCAGTTAGCAGTGCCTGGCTTACAGGACGATCTATTAACCTGACTCGAGTTCCTTCGGCACTTTGGGCGGCAATAATTTTTGGGAACCACTTGCCTACAATTTCTTCTTCCTTATAGCCCAGGACATCCAAGGCCGGCTGGTTAATCCGTCTAATATTTCCTTCGGAATCGGTTGCTACAGCCCCGTCGCCAATGCTGAAGAACAAAGCTTCCGCCTGGGCGTGGCCGTGGTCGATCTCCTGCTTGCCTTTTAGTGTCTTTAGGCGTGGCAAATTTTTCATAGGGTTTAGACAATAGACCGCTTGGCTTTTAGCCGAGAAAGTCTCTCAGTCAGCTCATTAATGATTTGGCGGTCCTCGGTCAAAAAGGCAATGGAAATTCGCAGCCAGTCAATTAATTTTGATAAATCCTGTTGATTAAGGTCCTCAGGCGGCTTGTGAAGGTGGTTGTGAATCTGACGGTCAATAAACCTTTGGGCAGCCGGGCCTAAATAATCGGCTGTGATGTCCACCACGTCTGTGTAAAGATCTCGCTTGCGGGCCACTATGGTTAGACCTCTTCGATTTTCTTAAGCCGGCTTGCCCCCATTGTAATCAGGACATAGCCAATTGAAATAACGAACAGCAACAAGTAGAGCACTACTAATAGAAGTTTTAGGGTCAGATTGTCCAGCAGGCCTGCCATAGAGCTCAGAATGCGCATAAACATCGTTGACATCAGCACAAAACCTATTCCGGTTGATAGGTATACAAGCGCTTTTTTGTAGATTATTCCCTTTGCTTTACGCCTATACAAATAAATATCAAAGGCCGCCCGAGAGCCAAAATACCACACCAAAACATAAGGTATGACAACTGTCGGGATTAATACTGAATCTTGTAGGTAATAGGCCGCCGCCGGCGCGCTTTCTGCTGGGAACTGCCTAGCGGGGTTAGTAACTGTAGCATATACAAAACCGGCGCAGAGCAGTATCAGGACTACAGTAAGCAGCTTCTGTTTTAAGTTGTAGCTTGGCCGTTCAAGCGTTCCCACTAATTGTTTAGCTCCTTTGCTCAATAAATAAAACCCTAGCAGCACCGTTACCAGAGCTAGGTAATTATAAAGAATCGTCAAGTCAGCACGCAGGGAGGAATCTCGCGTAATGAGATAGTTTCTCGCAGATGATGCAATCGCTAAGATAGGTAATGATGAAGCTAATATCATTAGGCCGTCGCCAATAGTCTTTAGGGCTGCCCCGTCCTTCGAAGCTTGGATGGTTTTAGCGTATTCCTTAACCCGCACAAAGCCCAAGAACGCAACAAACCAAATGGCTATGTATGGAACAATAAAGACGAGGGTAATAATTCTAAACGTGGCTACCGATATGCTATAGCGCGTCAAGGTGTCGGCATCTGTCGGCATTGAAAACAGTATGGTAACGTAAGCTGCAATAAATAATATAAGTAGAAAGTAGTAGGCGTTGAACTTCTTAAACATCGCTAGCCTCACTTTTTAACAACTATACTTTGTGAGTATAAATCAAATTGACCGGCAATAACAATTTCTATGCCCTTACTTTGCGGCTAATTACGGATAGCAGATAAGCTAAGATGAAGAATAAAACGGAGTAGAAACCAACTTCGCCGTATAACTCGACCTTAAAGCCTTCATTGAAGTTCAAAATAAAATAGCTTAGGGCTGTCATGCTGTAGGCTATAGTGCACAAAACCGCGGTAGCGAGCAAAGCGGCTCGATTCTTGAGCAAAGCGGCCACGATCAGCGGTACGGCGTACAGCATGACGGCTC
>CAYXCB010000023.1:0-11931 GCA_964463635.1 uncultured Candidatus Saccharibacteria bacterium | reverse complement strand
GCTTACTTCTTAACTGGTGCACGATGATCCTTAATAAGCTCGTAGCATCCGTATATAACAGCTTCTTCGGGGCGTTTTGCTTGGCGTATTGGCGGTATGGGCACCAGCGGCGTTTCGTATTCCTTAAGTTCCTTTTCTAGATATGAAATATATTTCTTAAAGTTGGTATTTACGCCGCCTCCCATCACAATCACCTGAGGCTGAATCACAGCAATCAAATCGATCAACCCTAATCCCAAATCGTGAGCGATCAGCTTCCATGTGTCAGGATCATCTATATCACTGGCCTTCTTACCGAATCGTGCAACGATCGCTTTGCCAGAGGATACATCTTCCCACTGTTTTCTTTGCCCTTCAGACTCAATCCATATCTGTCCGCCCTCACTATCAGCCATTCCCGGATCTATAACACCATCTATGATAAGAGCACAGCTAATTCCTGTACCCAAAGTTACATAAAGTACATGCTTAAACTCATTTATGATATGCTGAGCTTCCGACAGTCCGGCAAGCTTCGCGTCGTTTTCAATTAATACGGGGCAGCCAGCAATAGTCTCAATGTCTTTTTGGACTTCCTGAGGCCCCCATTGCAAGGTACCGTAACCCAAAACTACACCGTTCTCGCGGTCTAATTTCCCAGGTATTGCAACACAGGCCATCTTGAAATCTTTTGTAGACAATTTAGCAACATTTTTGGCGAGTTGTTCCAAAAAGGCATCATAATTTGGCGGCGTGGGGAACTTCTCCGACTTCTTGAGAGCACCCTTTTCATCAAAAAGAGCGACTAAAGTCTTAGTGCCGCCAACATCTACCCCCAAATACATGAAATTAGTTTAGCATGAACGGCGGCCGTTGACTTCTAGGGGTACAACAGATATAATAAAAGGGAAATCTGAACGGACCAATGCGCCAAGGCGTACCGCAGAATATGGGAGGCATGCGTAAAACATGTCAAAAGTTACAAGTCCAACTATGGACGAGCTACTAGCGAGTAGCGATATTCAACAGTTAAAAACGGGAGATGTCGTCGAAGGAACAATCGCTTCGGTGCGTAAGCACGAAATTTGGATTGACCTCGGCGCTAACGGTGTCGGTGTAGTGATGCGCCGGGAAGTCGGCCATGGCCAGGTTCTCGAAGAAGGCCAGTCAGTAGTTACCAGTGTGGTTGATCCAGAGATGGACGAAGGCCACGCCCTGTTATCTATGCGACGGGCCGCAAAAGACAGGGGTTGGGACGAGCTACAACGCGTCTTTGAGGCCCAAGACATTATAGAAATCAGCCCGTATGACGCCAACAGGGGCGGATTACTAGTCGAGCTAGAGGGGATCCGCGGTTTCTTGCCGGTTTCTCAACTGGCAGCTGGCCACTACCCTCGGGTATCCGGTGCTGACAAAGATGAAATCCTCCAGAAGCTTAACCAGCTGATCGGTAAGTCTATCCGCGTACGAATCCTAGATGTCAGCCGCAAGGACAACAAGCTGATTTTCTCTGAAAAAGAAGCTGTCAAAGACGACATGCAGGCCCGCTTCTCCGAGCTGAAGCCAGGCGATACCGTCAAGGGGGTCATCACTGGCGTCATCGACTTCGGCGCGTTTGTTAACGTCGACGGTATTGAAGGCCTGATCCACATCTCAGAAATTTCATGGGAACGGGTTGAAGACCCCCGCAAATACGTCAAGACTGGCGAAACAGTTGAAGCCAAGATCATCGCTATCGACAAAGACCGCCTGTCCCTAAGCCTCAAGCAAATGCTAGAGGACCCATGGCTGAACGAAGTTAAAGCCTTCAAAAAGGGCGATTCTGTCGAAGGCAAGGTTACCCGCATCACGCCGTTCGGCGCCTTCGTGCAGCTGAGCCCGAGCGTTGAAGCCCTGGTCCATGTCTCAGAAATGTCTGACGACGAGGGTGTGGATCCAGAAAAGATCTTCCAGCTGAACGAAAAGAAGAAGTTTAAGGTCATAGACATTGATACAGAGTCGCGCAAAATCGCCCTTTCGCTTAAAGGCACAAAGTAGGAGGCTTCTCATATGCAGCACATTGCGGCGTTGCCAGCTCTAGTACTCCTCCAGCGTACCAATAAGTACGCTTCCGTCCGTGCTTCGCTTGCGCCTTGCACTGTACAACATCTGAAAAGCCTGTATGATTTTCCATGTAATCCGATTAATTAAACAGCCAAGAAAGGAGTCGGCGTTATGGTAGAACAAACTACTACCACCATCGAAATCGAAGATACAATCACCGTCGGCGTCCTGGCTGAAAAATTAATGCTGCCTGTGACGGCTGTCATGACTGAACTCATGAAAAACGGCGTTATGGCCACTGTTAATGAGCGGATTGACTTCGACACAGCCCAGATTATCGTCGGCGAGCTAGGTCTAGAGATTGAATTATCTAAAGCCCAAGTTCAAGCCGCGCCGGTTCGCGAAAAACGTGCCAACACCGACAAAGCCGAAAGCCGCCCGCCAGTCGTAGCGGTTATGGGCCACGTTGACCACGGTAAAACCAGCTTGCTAGACGCCATTCGCGGCGCTAGCGTGGTTAAGGGCGAGGCTGGGGGCATAACCCAACATATTTCGGCCTACCAGGTTGAACATAACGGCCGTCCAATTACTTTTCTCGACACACCAGGCCATGAAGCCTTCGCGGCCTTGCGTGAGCACGGCGCCCAGTTAACTGACGTTGTGATCATTGTAGTGGCCGCCGACGACGGCATTAAGCCGCAAACGGTTGAGGCTATACGTTTTGCCCGCAAAGCCGGCGTAAAGATCGTGGTGGCCATCAACAAGATTGATAAAGAAGGCTCGGACGTAAACCGCATCAAACAGCAGTTGTCCGAAAACGACCTACTGGTGGAAGAGTGGGGTGGCGATACTGTGATTGTCGAGGTGTCGGCTAAAACCAAGGCTGGGATTGACCAGCTGCTAGATATGGTACTGCTGGTAGCAGATGTAGAGGAATTAAAAGCCGATGTTGATGTACCAGCCAGCGGATTGATTATTGAAGCCCACATGGAACAGGGGCGCGGCCCAGTAGCGATTGCTTTGATTGAAGCTGGCAAACTGCACCCAGGCGACTTCGTAGTTGCTGGGTCTTCCTATGCCCGTATCCGTAACCTCGAATCTACTAATGCCAAGCCGCTCAAAGAGGCTGGGCCGTCAACACCAGTGGTTATCAGCGGCTTTAAAACATTGCCAGAGTTCGGTGATGAATTCTTGGCCGTTAAGGATGAAAAAGTAGCTCGAACTGAGGCTGAAAAAATGGGCCAGAGCCGCCAGGGTGGCCAAGGCCGAGGGGATATGAACAGCGGTGAGCTGATCCGCATCATTAACCGCAGCCACCAAGTAAACGAACTAAACATCCTGATAAAAGCTGATGTGCAGGGCTCATTGACTTCTGTCATCGACAGCCTAAAAGCCCTGGATACTGAGGAAGTCGCCGTCCGAATCGTCGGTACTGGTATTGGTGCTATTAACGAAAACGACATCCATATGGCTCATTCGGGCAATGCTATTATCTACGGTTTCAACGTAGCCATGCCGCCTAGTATCAAACAGCGGGCGTCCCGGGACCGGGTCAGCGTACGGCTGTACAAGATTATTTATGAGCTAATTGACGATGTAAAAACTGAGCTCAGCCAACTACTGCCGGACGAAATCGTAGAAACTGAACTAGGCCGCCTAATCGTTAAGGGTGTGTTTAAGACTACTAAAACAGATGTGATTGCCGGCGGTGAAGTCACCAAAGGCAAGCTGGTGGCACCGGCTCTGGCCCGAGTACTCAGGGGTGATGAGACAATTGCCGAAGTAGAAATTACCGGACTGAAGCGCGGCCCCCAGGACGCTAAAGACATAGTCGAAGGCGAAATGTGCGGTATCAGCCTGAAAACTACAGCCAAACTGGAGCTAGAAATAGACGACCGGATCGAAGCTTTTACCCGTGAAGCTATATCACGCAATTTGAAATAATAGCTTACCTCTGTTAGCGATTCGTATTTTAAGCTAAATTATGGTAGGATTTTGGTCATGGCGAGACCAAAGAAAGCCCCAAAGGCGGAGTTAATGGCCGAACAGCTGCCGGAAAGCGAACCAGAAATGGATTTGCCGGTAGTTGAAATGGTGCCTGTGACCGCTGAGGCTATTCCGGCCAGCCCGCCGCCTTTCGAAGCTTTTATGAATATGAGCGTGCCAGCAGCTGAAAAGCTGGCGCTGCCAGCCGAAGAAGTGCGGCGCAAAGTAGATCGACTGGTCAAAGAAACACCCACTGAAGGCGAGCTAGAGCGCAGCCATGAAGTTAAACACTTCGACGAAACTGCACAAACCGGCGCTTCGTCCTTGGCCAGCTTGCTAGCTAAAATTCGCCGGCCTATCGCTCCGCTGGCCATGGATTCAGGCTCAGATGAAGCCGGCAAGCTGCCAATGATCTCACTAAATGAACTGCGGGACGCGGTTGCATCAGGCAGCTACAAACCGGCCATGATCGGCGGTTTCGCGGCTGGGCTAGGGCTGTTAATATTACTTTTACTTCTCGGAGCAGTCAGATAGAATAGGGGCAGAAAGGCGACCAGATGTTTAAACTTGATGATAATTTATTGAAAGAACTTGGCCTGGGCATACTGCCGGCCGAGGAAAAGAACCGCATGCTGGCGCATATTTATGAAACGCTGGAGATGCGGGTTGGTATGAAACTGGCCGAGCAGATGACTAACGAGCAACTGGACGAGTTTGAAGGTTTTATCGATCGCAACGATGAAGCTGGCGCGCTGAAGTGGCTGGAAACTAACTTCCCAAACTACAAACAAGTCGTTGCCGACGAGCTGGAATCTCTAAAAGTTGAAATCAAAGCTGCCGCACCCCAGATAGTCGCCGCCGCTGGCGCTACATCTCAAGCACCCCAGCAGCCCGATCAATCGGCTCCGCCAGCTGCTGCTTAGACTTTATAACCGGCCAGGAATGCCTGGATGGTCATTTCATTTTTGCCGGCCGGCTTTAGCTTTTCAATGCTCAAGAGACTGTCTTGGCCGCAGACTACCAGCAGGTCTTTGCCTTGGACAATAACAGTTCCTGGGATTGTTTTAGGGCTGTGTACGGCAGATTGAGGACTAACACTCGCGGCTGTGACCACTATTTCTTTGCTAGCAAGCCTTGTCTGACTCTTAGGCCACTCAATAAAGGCCCGAATTTCCCGTTCGATCTGACCTGCTGGTTTGGCCCAGTCTATTAGACCGTCAGCTTTGGTCAGCTTTCGCGAGTAACTTACGGGTGGTTTCGAGGGTTGTTCATATGGCTTAATATCGCCAACAATGTAGATCGGCAGTACTTCGGCAAGCATCTGGGCACTTAGATCTACAAGCTCATCAGTCAATAGGGGGGTTGTGGTCTTGGGGTCGATCTCCAATTCACTCTGTGCGAGCAGAGGCCCTTCATCCATTTTCTCCACCAAAAGCATCAGGCTAACACCTGTTTGCTCCTGGCCGCTGAGAATTGCGAAAGTAATTGGATCCGCACCGCGCCACTCAGGCAGTATAGAGAAGTGACTGTTAACAATGCCAAGAGGGAAGTAATCAATTACGTCTTGAGAGACAATAATTCCAAAATCTATCAGGACACCCAGTTTGCTTTGGAACGGTTTAGTCGCCATTAACTCTGATAAACCAGCCTTGTTGCTCACAGTGTGAACCGGCAACTTCAGCCCTTCAGCTGAGTCCAAAACAGGAAAAGTACCCCTGTGATGAGCTGGCTTTGGTTTGGTAACTACGGCCTCAATATCAAAAGTCTGAGCTAGCAGCTCTAATGATTTAGCGGCGACTGGACCGCTACCAAAGAAGATTATTCGATTTGACGTCTTTGTCATAGTCGAGTGCCTTTAGGTGGCCGTCTTCGTCTAAACGATAGAAGGCCTTAGGGTTATCTTTGATATGGTCAATGAACATTAGTCCTTTGGTGTGGTCGATCTCATGCTGGAAAATGCGGGCCAAGAAACCTTCGATTGTCAGTCTGATCTCTTTGCCGTCGATGCCCAAGGCTTTTACCCGGACTTTGGTGTGGCGGGGGACTTTGCCGTAAACTTCCTTAATGCTTAGGCAGCCTTCGTAATCCTCTTTGATTTCACCTTCAAACTTAGTGATCACAGGGTTGATAAAGGCCGTGAAAGTGCGGTCTTCTTTCTTATCAGTGTCATTGCGGATTACGATTACCCGCAGGAGGCTATCGATCTGAACGGCAGCTAGGGCTACACCGACCTCATGTTCGCGGCTATCTTCCCAGTCCAAAGTAGCCGCTTCCATGCCAGCTACTAGCTGTTTGATTTCGGGTGTAATCAAGCCAACTCGTTTAGAGCGCTGTCGCAAATGCTTATGTGGCAGCGTAATAATGCTGTCTTTGGTTACCATTAGATGTAATTATAACAGAGAGACAGGGTCAATGTCGTAGTTGATAGTTTTGGGCAGTTTTTTGATAATCGTCAGTAAGTGCTCGCGGCTTTTTGATTTTATGACCAACTGCCAATGATATTTGCCCTGCGACTTTTCATGAAAAGCCGGACTAGGCCCTGCCAGTTCAATTGGCAGATGTAGGTTTCGTATATCTTCAGCCAGGGAAACAGCTGCTGTTTCCGCAGCTTCAGACTTAGCTCGGCTTACTTGGAGCTTGAGCAGGTAAACAAAAGGAGGGTAGCCAAAGTTCTGGCGCTCCTTGATCTGTTGGTTATAAAAGACCTGATAATCCCGCGATACCGCGGCTTGCAAGGCCGGATGTTCCGGATGATAAGTTTGCACTACGACATGGCCATGGCGGTGTCCGCGCCCGACCCGGCCCATAATCTGGCTAAGTAACTGGTAGCTGTGTTCCTCGGCTGAGAAATCAGGCAGGTATAGGCTGGTGTCGGCTACAACAATTCCAACCAAACTCAGGCTAGGCAGGTCCAGTCCCTTGGCTAGCATCTGGGTACCAATCAAGATATCCACTTTACCGGCCTTTATGGCCGCATAGGCTTCCTCAAGCCGGTCGGCTTTCTTTAGGTCAGTGTCAAAGCGGCTGACCCTGGCCTCAGGGAAGAGGCGTTTTAGCTCAGTTTCTATAGTCTTGGTGCCAATACTGCGGAAACCTATATCAGTATGGTGGCAAACCGGGCAGCTTGAAGGGGCTGACTCGGAGTGATTACAGATGTGGCAGCGCATCGTGTGGCTGTCGCCATGGTAGGTCAGTGGCAAGTCGCAGCGCGGACATAACGCCGTCCAGCCGCATGATTCACATAAGACCAGCCGGGCGGTTCCGCGCCGATTTAGGAATATCAATGACTGTTCTTTAGCCTGCACAGTGGCAGTTATAGCTTCAATTAACTGAGTCGATAAATGCGCAGAGCGGGTAAAGTTAGTCCGGTCTGGTATAGCAACTAGCTCAGTGGTTAGCTTGTGCTTAGATTTAATTGCCAGTTCTTTCATGCGGACAATCGGCAGCTTCTTTTGCTCGAAGGCGTAGTAATCCGCCACCAGCGGGGTGGCTGTGCCGAATATCAATTGCGCGCCATGGAATTTAGCCAGGGCTGCGGCCACCCTCGAGGCCTGGTAATGAGGGCGGGATTCTTGCTTGTAAGCCTGGTCGTGGGCTTCGTCCATGACAATCAGCCCGACGTTTCGAGCCGGGGCAAAAAGGGCAGACCGCGGCCCTACAACAACTACAGGCTCTTTAGCGTTAAGCACGTGCGTCCAGCGATTGCGGCGCTCAGCCGGGGTAAGGTTAGAGTGCAGGACTACAACGTTAGGAAACGTCTGGGCCATGGTGTTGGCCAGCTGAGGCGTTAGGCCGATTTCCGGAGTCAGGATGATAGCTGATTTGCCTTGCTTGATCTGGGTCTTGATTAACTCTATATAAACCCGGGTTTTACCGGTACCAGTATCACCGTGTAATAAGACTGAATCTGGCATGTGATCATTGATCTGCTTAATTGCTGTTTGTTGCTCGGCGGTCAGCGGCGGCAATTTGGCCGCCGCTAGCTTTGACTGTTTTATGGCTTTGTCACGGCTGACTTGCATCAAAGTAGTCGGCAATATCAGGCTGGTCAGGAAGCCAACCGGCGCCGGGTAGTAATCTTTTAGCCAGTTTATTAATTGCAACAAGGCTTGGGGAACTGATATATCAGCGACCGTGCTATCGATCGGTTTGGTATCAAAAGCCGGCTTTTTAACTTCATTTACAACAACGGCTAGGACTTTTTGGCGCTGCAAAGTGACGGTTATAATCGCGCCAACTGCTAGCTTTTCAGGGTAATGATAGCTAAGCGCCTTGTCTCCATGGTAACGGGGACTAGCCACGAGCACCTCGTAATATTGCATGGCCCTATTATAGTGCCTGGCTCAAAAAAAGTTTGAAAACGGGTGAGAAGCTGGGTTATACTTTACGTTACGTTGTTCTAATGACAATGAGCTAATGCTCAAAACTTAAGAAGAGGTGTGAGAGTAGACCATAAGATGTTAGACGTATTTATTACATCCAGAGTCCGACGGAAGATTATCGTGGTGTATGCCAAGTACCCTGATTTCAAGACACACGTCCGGGGTCTAGCCAAGCTGATCAAAGAAGATGCCGGCAACATCCAGCGCGAACTTAAGCGCCTAGAAAAGATCGGTTTCCTGATTTCTGAGAAACAGGGCAACACCAAGATTTACCACACCAATAAACACTTCGCAATTTTCAAAGAACTCCAAAGTATAGTGTTGAAGTCACAACGTCTGAACCAGAAGAAGGCCGCTGGCCCCCAGCTTTAGTTATTTCGGCGCTTACTTCGTAAGCTACCCAACTAACTTTCTTTGGTCGCAAAGAAAGTTAGCAAAGAAACGACCGCCAGTCGTCAGACTTGATCTATCCATTGATACAAAACAGGCTCGCTGCGGAACTCCTCAGAACTGATCCGCTGGCTCAGTTCTTCGTCAGACAGTCCTCGCGCTCAAAGACGCCTCTTTTGTACAACATCCAGTCAGGTCTTCCTCGAGCCGGAATAAGACCATGGACTAAAATCTTTATTTCCAAGGACGGTTCTTGGAAACTAGCTGTAGGAGGATAAGCTACTTGCCAAAATGACTAAACTATGCTATGATTTATTATGTAAAAGCATAAAATAAACACTATGTCAGAAATACCAATCGACCCTAGTCTCCCAGAAAGCCCCGTTGACCCTATGTCACAAGGGCCTATAACTGATTTGGATACCGCTCGACTTAATGAGCTGGTGCGAGCGTCATCAGAACCTGGTGTATATTTTGGCAAAGGCTTGGAATTAACAGATCATGACAGAGAACAATTTGATCTGATAGCAACTAAAGTTGAGACTGATCTTGAACCAATGTATAAAGACCCGAGTTGGGAAGTGTTTACAAATCTTGCTGACGAAGGTCGTACTAAGGGAGTGCTGCAATCGCAGACATGGCATGAGGGCACAACTGTACCGACCTGGTGCGTAGATGGTGGAGATGATCCGACGGTCAAAAAGATAATGCGTTCAACTGATGATGGACCTATGCCTGGTATTCAAGTACCTCATAAGGTTTTTAACCTTTACCATTGGCAGCTTACAGCCGATCTGCTCAGAGTTTATATTACTCGTTCAAACGAAGTACTTCGAGGTACCGCACCAGCACAACTTGGACATGCACTAAGACACTTGGCAACATTTGTTAAGCACACACAGCAGAGCCAGCAAGAAAAATCGGAATAAAAACACTCGCAGTTTACTTAATTGTTAATACTAGCATCTTCAACTAACTTGGCATTGCTGTCTTCCGGGTTCTAGCTGGACCTGACCAGATGTTGTGTAAAACAGGCGCATTTGATTGCGAGGACTGTTTGAGCCAAAATCAAACCAGCGGCTTGATTTTGGTGAGTTCCGCAGCAAGCCTGTTTTAGATCAACAGATGGATCAAGTTCAGTTAGCTAGCCGGCGTTTCTTTGCATACTTTCTTGTCGACACAAGAAAGTATGTCGTGCAAGCCAGCCGAAGGCGGGCGACGAAACATTGCTTTTTTATCTCTGTTAAAGTAGAATAGTTCAGATATGATACAAGTTACCCGCAAAGATTCTAAAGAATCACTAGAGAATGTAATCCGACGATTCAGCCGCAAGGTGCAGCAATCGGGTGTTATTGCTCGGGCTAAACAAGTCCAATATTTCGAAAAGCCTATCAGTAAGCGTGACCGCCGCGCCAAGGCAATTGTCCGCCGTGAACGCAAAGCCATCAAAGCGAAGCGCATGAAATTAGGGTTGAAGTAAGATCAGCAGATGTTTAGAACAGAGTGCTTGACGCACTCTGTTTTGCTTTTACAGATAGACCTTTGTTAAACTGCTTGGGTATGAGTCCCGTTAGAACCCAAAAGACTATTTGCATTTATCAAACGACTGAACATGTGTCGAGCGATTCAGACGTTAACCAATTAAAGACGGGAAAGTGGGCTCTAACGGGATGAGTTTGAAGGAACAAATAGACCAGGATTTGAAGACGGCCATGCTGGCCGGCGATAAGACGTTGACCACGACACTGCGCGGACTTAAAAGCGCTGTGCTAAACGTGGAGATTGCTAAAGGCAGCCGTGAACAAGGCTTGAGTGACGAAGAAGTCGTAGCCCTGTTTCAAAAAGAAGCCAAGAAAAGACAGGAAAGCGCCGACCTATATAAACAAGGCGGTAATAATGAAAGAGCTGAAGCTGAATTAATTGAAAAAACCGTTATTGAAAAATATTTGCCTGCTCAGATGGGTGAGGATGAAATTGTAAACGCGGTAGATAAGGTAATTGCTCAGACTGGCGCACAGGGCATGCAGGCTATGGGGCAGGTAATCGGACAGGTCAAACAGCAGTTAGGCGCTAGCGCTGATGGCTCTGTAATTGCCCGAATAGTGAAAGAAAAGCTCGCATGATACTTTTCATGGGCGTCGCTGGCGCGGGAAAAAGTATCCAGGGACGCGCCCTGGCCGATGAAATGGGCTTGCCCTGGCTATCGACAGGCGAGTTCCTGCGCATGCTAATATCCGGGGAGCCACGTAAAAACATGGTTTCCGGTAAATTACTCGAAGACGATGAAATTATTCGCCTGGTTCAGAAAATCTTTACCGTCGTTAATACCGAAGAAGAGTTTATCCTAGACGGTTTCCCAAGGACAGCCAGCCAAGCTGACTGGCTATTGGGTCAAGTAAAGCACGGCCAGCTTGAACTAACAGCAGTTATACATCTGACAGCGTCTCCAGAAACAGTTAAGCGACGACTACTAGAAAGAGCAAGACCAGATGACACTGAAGAGGCGATTAACGCAAGATTTCAAGAATATGATCAAAACATTGTACCTATACTGGATCAGCTCCGGGCGGCCGGTATAAAAGTCTATGATATTGATGGCGATAAACCGGTAGCTGAAGTTCACGACGCGATTCGGAAAGCTCTAGTTACTGTTCAATGATGACCTCGATTAAAACTGAAGCCGAAATAGCTGCTATGCGCGAAGGCGGCCGGATTCTAGCCGAAGTGCTCCAATATCTCAGCGCTGAGACCCGAATCGGCCTAACGCCTCAGGATATGTCTAAGCTGGCTCAAGAGAAATTAAGATCTTTGGGTGGCGAACCGGCCTTTAAAGGCTTCCACGGTTACCCGGATATCATCTGTATTTCGGTAAATAACCAGGTCCAGCATAGTATCCCGACTAGCCGGCCGTTTGAAGACGGCGATGTTATAAATTATGACTTTGGAGTTAGAATCCGCGGCATGATTACAGATGCTGGTATTACGGTTGGAGTCGGCAACCTGAATGCTGACAACGAACGCTTAATCAAGGGCACGAAAGCTGCGCTTGAAGCCGCATTAAATGTCATTAAAGCTGGCTGTCGGACAGGTGATATTTCAGCCGCCGTTGAAAAAGTCCTAAAAGCCCACGGCTTAGGGATCGTCAGGGAGC
>CAYXCB010000022.1:0-12042 GCA_964463635.1 uncultured Candidatus Saccharibacteria bacterium | reverse complement strand
GTAAGGTATTGCTGGCGCCATAAGCCTCTAGGGCCCAGACTTCCATTTCGCCAAAGCGCTGGCCGCCGTTTTGAGCTTTGCCGCCTAGCGGCTGCTGAGTAACCATAGTGTACGGCCCAGTTGAACGGGCGTGGATCTTATCAGCGATCATGTGGTTCAGTTTGATCATGTACATAGAACCGACGGTGGTGTGCTCGTTGAAAGCCTGGCCGGTTCGGCCGTCATATAACTGCTGCTTGCCATCTTCCGGGAAACCAGCTTGTTTTAGAAGTTCTCGGATTTTTTCAATCGCCACGCCGTCAAACGACGGGCTGGCCACTTTCATACCGAGCGAGCGAGCGGCCATGCCTAAGTGAGTCTCAAACAACTGTCCGACGTTCATTCGTGAGGGCACGCCCAGCGGGTTCAGTACAATATCAACTGGCGAACCGTCTTCCATGAACGGCATGTCTTCGACCGGTAAAATTCGAGCGATAACACCTTTGTTGCCGTGGCGTCCGCCGAGTTTGTCGCCAACGGCGATTTTACGCATTTGAGCCACGAATACTTGGATCTGCATGATAACGCCGGCCTTTAGTTCATGGCCGTTGGCGCGAGAAAAGACTTTTACGCCTACAACCTTGCCGTGTTTGCCGTTGCTCATCCGCTGCGACGTGTCCCGGACTTCTTTGGCTTTTTCACCGAAGATAGCTCGAAGTAATCGTTCTTCAGAACTGAGCTCTTGCTCCCCTTTGGGCGTAATCTTGCCGACCAGGATGTCGCCAGGATGGACTTCGGCGCCAATCCGGACAATACCGTCTTCATCCAGGTGGCGCAGCGCTTCTTCTGAGACATTAGGGATATCACGGGTGACAATTTCAGGCCCTAGCTTGGTTTCACGAACTTCAACCATGAAATCGACAATGTGTACAGAGGTAAGCGTATCGTCTTCGACTAGCTTGCGTGAGATCACAATAGCGTCTTCGAAGTTATAGCCGCTCCACGGCATGAAGGCTACGATTAGGTCTTTGCCCAGGGCTAGCTCGCCCTCAGCCACTGACATGCCTTCGATAATCGGGTCGCCGGCCTTTAATTTGTCACCAGTACTGACTACAACCTTTTGGTTGATTGAGGTACCTTCGTTACTGCGGACAAAGTGCTGGGGATTATAGGTAATTTTGCCTTGCTTATACTGGACGACAACTTCATCTCCCGAGGCTTTTAGAACTTCGCCCGGAGCTTCAGCTACAATCAGCTGGCCGGTGTTGCGGGCGGCGTTGCTTTCCGTGCCTGTGCCGACAATCGGAGCTGACGGGTTAACTAGCGGTACGGCTTGGCGCTGCTGGTTACTGCCCATGAGGCTTCGGTAAACATAGTTTTTCTCGATGAAGGGGATTAGAGCCGCGCTTGAGCCAATGATTTGCTTGCGTGAGGCATCCATGTGAGTTATATCATTGGCGTCAACTTCAACCGAGACTAAACGATTGCGGGCGGAAACACGGTCGTGGACGAAATAGCCCTTGTCGTCAATCTTTTCGCCGCTGCTGGCGATAACCGCGCCTTCTTCCATCGAAGCGTCAAGGTAGATAACTTCGTCGGTAACTTTGGCTTTTACAGGCCAGGTAACTTGTTTTTCAACTTTAGCCAGGCGTTTGGCGGCCTCAGCCGTGATCTTGGCGCCAGCCTTGGCTATAACCGTACCCTTTTCGTTTTCCAGGTCCACAGCCGCGATGTGGCCGACGGCGTTCTTAGCAGTTACAGAGTTAATAACCTTGCGGTAAGGCGTCTCTATAAAACCGTAGTCATTGATACGGGCGTAGCTGGCTAGGTTCAATACCAGACCTATGTTGGCGCCTTCTGGCGTTTCGACAGCGCAAATACGGCCATAGTGCGTAGCATGGGCATCACGGACCTCAAAACCGGCTCGTTCACGAGACAACCCGCCAGGGCCCATTGAGCTCAGGCGTCGTTTGTGAGCCAGCTCGCTTAATGGATTAATCTGATCCATGAACTGCGACAGCTGGGAGCTAGCGAAGAATTCGCGAACAGCCGCCACGATTGGGCGGGCATTGATCAGCTGGGCCGGTGTAACAGTCTCGATTTCACTCATCGACATGCGGTCTTTGGTATTCCGTTCCATACGTAATAGTCCAATTCGGAATTGACGCTGAACTAATTCGCCGACTAATTTCACGCGGCGGTTAGCCAGCGAGTCGATGTCGTCAGGCAGGTCCTGAGTGTTATTCAGACGGATAATTTCAGCGATGATAGCGGTCAGGTCTTCCAGGCGCATAACCCGGTTTTCAATTGTATTTGTAACCTTGAGGTCAAGGCGCTTATTGATCTTGTAGCGGCCAACCCGGCTGAAATCAAAGCGTTTGAAGTTGTAAAACATGTTTTCTAGTAAGCTGCGGGCGTTATCGACAGTTGCCAGGTCGCCAGGACGCAAACGGCGGTAAACTTCGATCAAAGCGTCATTAGCACCGCGGGCTGGGTCTTTTTCTAGAGTCGCATCCAGGTAATTAAGTTTGCCTTGGTCAACGTGTTTGAAAGTGTCCTTCAACTGAATATCAGACATACCAAGAGCTCGCAGCAGCGTCGTGACAGGGATTTTGCGCTTGCGGTCGACTTTTACGAACAACGCGCCGCTGACACTAGTTTCAAACTCCAGCCAAGCGCCGCGTCCAGGTATAACTTTGGCACCGTAAAGGTTGTGTGAGCCGTGCGAATCAGCGGTGAAAAAGACACCGGCTGAACGAATCAGCTGAGATACTACGACGCGCTCAGCACCATTTATAACGAATGTACCGCGTTCGGTCATCCAGGGGTAATCGCCTAGGTAGATTTCCTGCTCTTTAACTTCGCCAGTGACTTTATTGATTAATTCTACTGTGGCCTTTAGCGGCGCTTCATATGAAACGTTATTTTCGCGGGCTTCAGGTTCGGTTAATTTTGGTGTTTCAAATCTATAGCCTTTGAAACTTAGTGATAATTTAGTGCCCGTATAGTCGTCAATCGGGCTGATTTCAGCGAGCAGCTCGCCTAAACCTTCTTCTACGAACCATTGGAATGACTTGTTTTGGTGGTCTACCAGATTCGGTAGGTCAATGACATCGTCAACTTTTGTAAAAAACGTCCTGTTTGTCTTTGCACTCTTAGTCGTTGTGCCTTTAGCCATACTCAGCAATGCTCCCACTTATAATTAATGTAGTTTTTACAATTTTAGCGCGCGAAGGATAACTACGTGGGATTTTTGGCGCTCTTCAGGGTAACACGAGCACAGCCCGACAGTACACTACTTCTTAACGTACATTGTGATCAATTAAATTTCTAATGTCAAGTTACTTTTGTTGCTTGAGGCTGGCGATGACTTGGTCAACGATACCGTAGTCTTTGGCTTCTTTGGCGTTCAGCCATTTGTCGCGTTCCATATCTTCGTGGATCCGAGCGGCTTTTTGGCCGGTGTTCTTAGCCATAATCTCTTCTAATAACTTCTTAACCCGCAAGCTTTCACGCAGGTCAATTTCTTGGTCGGTAACCTTACCACGCGTGCCGCTCGATGGCTGGTGGATCATAACTGTTGAATTAGGCAGCAAATAACGTTTGCCCTTAGTGCCAGAACTAAGCAGGAATGCCGCTGCAGACGCCTGGACACCAATACCTACTGTTTGGACGTCGTTGGTCACATACTGCATGGTGTCGTAGATAGCTAAAGCGTCATAAACGCTGCCGCCAGGGCTGTTTATGTATAAATATATGTCCTTTTTAGCATCAGCAGCCTGTAGAAATAATAATTGCGCCACGATTAAATTGGCTGTGTGTTCGTTGACCGCGTCGCCTAGGAATATAATACGATCTTTTAAGAGCCGCGAATAAATGTCGTAGGCTCGCTCGAAGCGGCCTTCTTGCTCGATTACTGTTGGAATTAACATATTTCAAAACACCCTTATTTACGTACCTACATAATATGAAATTAGCACTCGTGAGTCAAGAGTGCTAATCCAAACAGTTTTTTGTTTGTTCTTAGTTTTCTCTACCAGGCTTGATGACATAATCGACAGCTTGCGCAGTTGTAAGACTACCAGCATCCCAAGCACGCATAACTGTTTTTACAAAAATTGCTTGATCAGGATTCCCGTGGACGTCGTCCATTATATCAGCAGCGTACTCTGTTAGATCTTGGGCATCAAATGCGAGTACGCCTTCATCAGGCTGCATGTCTCTCACTTCCTGCTGTCGCTGTCGAACACTTAAATCCGTATCAGAAAATAAGCGCAATACCTCATTGCTTTCAATTCCAGAGCGGATATTTTCTCGAGTAAACTGCTTTCTTAATCTCATAAATATATTATATCACACTTGTCAAGTTTAAGCAACCTTACTTTGTGGCATAGTTTGCTAGTTGGGCTACGGTTTTCTCTGACAGCATTCTGGCAGCTATATCTTGGCGGTTTTCCGGCTTGTCCAGCTCTTCTTGCATCTTGGGATCCTGATACTGGCTTTTTAGCGCCTGGATGCGAATTTCCAGCTCTTCAGGGGTTATTTCAAGCTTTTCCAGGTCGGCAATCTCTGACAGGATAATACTGGCTTTTACTCGTTCTTCGGCTTTTTCGGCCAGTTCAGTTTGCTTGTACTCGTCTTCGGTTTTGCCTTGAGCCTCTAAGAACTCTTGGATAGTTTGGCCGCGGTAAACCAAGTTTTGCTGTAGTTCCTGGAACATGCGCTCAACTTGGTTGTCGATCAAAACCTTGGGAATAGATAGTTTACTTTTAGCCGTAATATCCCTAACGAGTTCCGATTCATAATCCAGGTCAGCTTGACGCTGGCGCTCTACTTGTAGCTCTCGCTTTATATCGTCTTTAAGCCCTTTGACCGTTTTAACAGGCCCGGCTTTGGCAGCGAAAGCATCGTCCAATTTGGGCTCGACGACTTCCTGGACCTTTTTAACGGTCACAGTAAAAATAACTTTACGGTTTGCCAGGGCTTTGACACCGTAATCTTTCGGAAAAGTAAGAGTAAAGTTGGCCTTTTCACCGGCTTTAAGCCCGACTAGTTTGTCTTCAAAACCAGGAATAAAAGTGTTACTGCCAAGTGCCAATGGATAATCCTTGCCATCGGCGCCTTTTACAGCCTCGCCCTTTTCATCAACACCCTCGAAGTCAATCCAGACCTCATCGCCAACTTTAGCGGCACGATCGACATCCTTTTTCTCTGCCTGGCGTTTGCGCAAAGCGTCGATGACATCGTCAATGTCCTTGTCTGTAATCCTCACAGTTGGGCGAGCCTTTTTGATCTTCTTGTAATCAGCTAGTTTGATATTGCTGACAACCGGCACGATCGCCTCAAATTCAAGGGTAGTAAACGGCACGAATTTCTTTAGACTGATTTCTGGACGATCAACTGGCCGTATATCGGCTTCATTTACAGCTTCAGGGTACAAATCATTAATAGCGTGCTCTAAAAATTCCGTTTGCAAAACGTTTTGGTCGATGTTTTTCTCAATTAAATTCGCCGGGACTTTACCAGCCCGAAATCCGGGAACTTTTACCTGAGGTCCTAAATGTTTGAGTACATGCTTTTTGACCTCGGCTAGCTGTTTTTCGTCTGCGACGACACTTAAGACAACTTCCGTATCCGAATTATTCTTTGTACTAACTTGCATGGTTAACTAATGTAACAGATGTGGGTAGTTTACGCCACTCTGATTTGAGCTAAATAATTCTTGTTAGAATGACAAGCATTGCAGCGAACCATAATCCATCAACAATCAAACCCCACGGCCGCTCGCACCACTGAATCCTTTTATGAAAACGTGTGAGGGGGCCACGCAGAAAGTCTGGCGAAGGAAGTTTACGCCTTTCATATACAAAGTAATTTGTCAGCCAGATCGTATCAGGTGAAAAAGCTACAAATGCAGCCATATACGGCAGCCAATTTGTTGTCTGAAGCATAACTACTAACCCGGCAGTGAATATCACATCTAAAAATAAAGCTATGTAAGAGATTCTTTGTGTTAACGCGTGTGTAAAGCCAGATTTAGTGAAGCCAAAGTGGGGTAACACATCAAGTCCAAAGTGCGATAAAAATGCCAATGGTAGCGCCAGCCATGGGTTCTGAATGCTCGCGCCTATAACAGCCCCAGTTATCAAATGGTTTGAAGCGATCACTTCTGGCGGTAGTCTTTTACGATACTGACGATGCGCTGGATGCCATGACGCTCTTCTTCGCCGGTCTGCAAGTTTTTGAGAGCGTACTGCTCGTCAGCAAGTTCTTTTTCACCAATAAACAGGACGTAATGTACACCGCTCTTTTCAGCTGATTTAATTTGCTTGTCGGCTTTACGGCCTGTAGCGTCGACGGCTACGTTAACGCCCATTTCCCGAAGTTCAGCTATGACGCTCTGGGCTGCTTCATAAACGTCTCCGATCAGAATCGCCACGATATCTGTTTCCGGACGCAGTTCAGGCATAAGGCTATGGCTTTCCAGGAAATTTTGCAGGGTAACGTCGCCCATACCGAATCCAACGGTTGGCACCGGATCAACCCCGAACAGACCGACCAAGCTGTCGTAGCGGCCGCCGCCAAACATCGAGCGGTTATTCTCCGGATCAGCGTCAAACACTTCGAAAACAATGTCAGTATAGTAATCAAAACCGCGCATTAGGGTGGGGTCAAAGACAACATTGGTAACAAATGATTTGCGCAGCAGTCCAAAAAGTTGTTGAAGTTCCTTCACGGACTCATGCCCCTGAAGCTCTTCAGACAATTCCTCTAGCGATTCGGTCTTCAGAAACGCGAATAGCTGGTCGCTGGCGCCTTTTTCACGCTGCGATGGCGTAAACAGTGCATCGGCCTGGCCGACAAATTCAGCATGGTCCAGTTTATGCATCTTGTCGATCAAGCGGATCATAGTTGGCGTCTGAGTAGCATCCAAGCCCAGAATGTCATGCAAAAAACTATTCATCAGCTTGCGGCTGTTCAACTTAATACTATACATTTCTCGCTTTGCACCATAAGCCTGCATGATCTCGTCAGCCACCAGGATTACCTCATGGTCGGCTTCAATTCCAGAAACACCAAATATATCAACATTCAGCTGCCAGTGTTCGCGCAAGCGCCCTCTTTGCGGCCGTTCATAGCGCCAGAGGTTAGGGATAGAGTACCAGCGAGCTGGATAGGCCAGCTCTTGACGCCGACCGGCTACCATACGGCTGACTGTAGGAGTCATTTCCGGCCGGATAGCGACTTGACGATCGCCGCGGTCGGTAAATGAATACGTTTGCTCATTTACAATTTCGTCCGACGTCTTACTGGCATATAGTTCTAGCGGTTCGAGAATCGGGGCATCATACTCTTCGTAGCCATAACGTTCAACAACCGAGCGCATGACGCCGAACATGTATTTTTGCTTGCGCTTATCTTCGGGATAAAAGTCACGTGCGCCTTTGTATGGTTGGGTAGATAGTGCCATCTTACCGCAAATTGTACCATGAGAAACCACTTCCTATAATCATAACCGCCATGGTATATTGACTAAAGACTCTAGAACATAAAACAAACGAGGATAAATATGACAATTGCTGAAATAAATCAGCTCGTAGGCGCCGGTCTAGGCGCGACGATAGCAGTCGTAATAGCGGTTTTGCTCAAAAAGCCTAACGCTGACTACGAAGATTAGTAAAAGCCATGCGCGCCTTGCCAAAGCGAAACGATAGATTATTTGATCTCTGGAGTGTAGTTCATCTTGGCAACGGCATAATTCTCGGCAGCTTGTTGACGCCGGTTATTGCCCTTAGCATCTTGGTTTTGTGGGAACCATTTGAAATCTTTGTATTATCACCGCTGCTCCGGCGCTTATATAAGGCTAACTTTGGTCATGAATCACTAAGCAACTCTCTATCAGACATATTCTTTGACACTATAGGCGTCTTGATTGCAGTCTATTTATTGTCGTAATTTCTAAATTTGGTGCGCCTACTAGATAAAGGTGGAACACATATGCACAGATATTTTATCAGTTAGTTGAGAACCTGGAAATTTTGGAGTTGTCTATATAGATGGCAGGTTACTTACCTAGAAACTCAGGAGACGAATCATGTTTAACCTACTTCGGCGACAACCATCACATCTACTTGATGTACCGAGACAGCCTTCCCGATCATGTTGGCAGCATTAACGGAAAGTGCTTCATACAGAGCCTCTGCCGCACTCCTTGCAGCTGGAGTTAGATAGCCATCGTGTACCCTTTGATCAATAGTGAAATGCGGATGCGTCCATTGGTCTCTGATTAACTCATTGTCACATATCTGTGTTAGTAACTTGCCTACATTCCTAGCTTTGGCACCCCTAGATTGTGCGGCAGCTTGTATCTCGTTGTAAAGTTGTTTAGCTTCTGGAGCGGCAAACTGGCCGTTTGATGCTCCATTCGGATGGAAGCGATTTTGAACTTCTCCAAGACGCTTATCTATAAATGTAAATTCTGGAAAATTCATATAAATATAGTACCACAAAAGTGACATTTATTCAATGGTGCGGATGAAAGGACTTGAACCTTCACGCCTTACGGCACCAGTTCCTAAAACTGGCGTGTCTACCATTCCACCACATCCGCGTATTTGTCTGTGGTATTTTACGGAATTCTTCGGTAAAAAGCCAGTTGGGCGTCCCCATAGCTTTTAGTTTTGAGCATTTTTAGGCCGATAAACTCAGGCACCGCTAACTTGCCGGGCCATGACAATACATATAAGCCACCGGTTTTTAAATGCCGTACCAGCTTTTGCAAAAGGCCAAGCTGCACCTGATCATAGGGCGGATCGCAAAATATAAGGTCAAATCCCTGTTTCCAAGAACCGTCCTTGGAAACAGTATCCGACCAACCGGAAACGTTTGCCCTAATGGCTTTAATTTTATTCGAAATGCCCAGTGCTTTAGAGTTCTTGACAACAGTAGGAATAGCACTCTTGTCAATATCTATGGCCGTAACATGCTTTGCGCCTCGGCTAATAGCCTCGTAAGCCAGCCCGCCGCTACCCGTAAATGCATCTAGAACTGTCAGTCCTTCTATATCACCCAAGGAATTAAAGATAGCACCACGGACTTTGTCGCTCATAGGACGGGTTCGATTACCCGCGGGGCTGTTAAAGTCCCTTCCTTTCAAGTTGCCTGAAATAATACGCATGCTTGTATTGTAAAGTTCAAACTTCAAATCCCAAATTTCAGATATAGCCACAGGCTTCAAACTTCAGCTGTTTGAAAATTGATTCTGTGAAGTTTATTTGATTTTTGAGGTTTGATTTTTGATATTTAAGAGTTCTGCGTCAGCTAGCGCAGCATACCAGGCCAAAGTAACCATCTGCACCAGCGACGGCCCTAATTTATGACGGACCTGCCAGGCTAGACGTGGCGTCCAGCCCTTTTTATGGTAATTCCCGTACATGTCTAGCACTGCTATTTCACGGGCAATCTGCTTGAAGACCTCGACCACACCCTTATCATGAATGCGCTTGAGATCCGACCTTTTAGGCACTGCTTCGCCGAAGCCAAGCGGCATTATTAAGGTAGCTACACCTATTTCGAACAAGATATGAGAGGAAAGCAGGCCTCTAGGCCCCCACATTTTCCAGTTGTTATGGGCCTTTTTTCGTTTAGTATCACCTGGCATTACCAATTTACCTTTGTAGGTAGTGCGAGTTTCAATGCCTTCGCCGCCGCGCAGCTCAACCAACTTCTCTTCATAAGGATAGTGATGTGCGGGGGTTAAGCCATCAACCAAGGCATGGGCCAGCCAAGCAGCTTCGAAGGCTGCCCTCTCTTTGTTGCCGTCCTTTAACTCAGCCACAAGCTGGTCGTAATGTCCTTGGATTAAATGAAGCAGTTTGTTGTCTGCATCGTCGAAAGGATTGAAATAGTGCCATGGCTCGTCCTTAGCCGGGCTTTTGCGCTTAATGGCATCAGGTCCTTTATGGCCCTCAAACTGCAGTATTTTGCGAATAGTCGGAAAAGCAGACTGGTTATCAATCAGCCTAGCCAAGTGTTTGCGTGCTACCCGGTCAATTTTCTGATGAGCTCCGAGAATTCTTCCCGAAGTGCGGGTTAAAGTTGTGCCTGAATACATAATCTAGTTTAAATTCGTGACTGCACGTAGTTTAGTTACGTGCTCGTACAATTCTTTATATTCTATCAGATCGGTTTGTTTATCTATGAATAATTGTGCTACTGCCCTGGCAGACGCGATCAGCTTAGTATCGCTTAGTTTGGCTACCCTTAGGTCAAGTTCGCCGTGCTGGTAAGTGCCGTAAATCGCCCCGGGCCCGCGAATTTCCAGGTCAAGTTCGGCCAGCTGGAAGCCGTCATTGGACCGTTCTAGCGCCCGCAACCGTTGGCTGGGTTCTTTGCTATCACCCAGCACCAGATAAGCATAGCCTTGATGTTCCGACCGGCCAACCCGCCCGCGCAACTGATGAATCTGGGCCAATCCGAAGCGCTCAGCGTTCTCCACTACCATAACAGTCGCGTTCGGCACATCCACCCCGACCTCAATCACAGTCGTAGCCACTAGGATGTCCAGTTTATGCGCTACAAAATCAGCCATAATCTTTTCCTTGGCGTCCGGCTTCATTTTGCCGTGCAGCAAACCGACTTTCCGGTGCTTAAACGGCCCTAGTCGTAGTTCGTCGTAAACTTTTTCAGCCGATTTAGCTTGGAGTACGACTGATTCACTCACGAGTGGTGTAACTACGAAAGCCTGTCGGCCAGCCTCAAGCTCTTTATCAACTTTTTCATACAATTGCTTGCGCGAGTTTGGTGAAATTAGCTTAGTAATTATCAGTTTGCGGCCTAGTGGTTTAGTATCAATGACCGATATATCCAGCTCGCCGTACAAAGTCAGTGCCAGGCTGCGCGGGATCGGAGTGGCGGTCATGCTGAGGACATGGACGGCGTGGCCGGCCTTAGCCTGCAGCTTCTTGCGCTGTTCGACGCCAAACCGGTGCTGCTCGTCTACGATTACCAATCCTAGGCGGTGCATATCAACTTTTTCCTGGATTAAAGCGTGAGTACCGATAATCAGGCCGATGTCGCCGCTTTTTATACGCTTGTGAGCAGCTTGTTTTTGAGCCGGTTTAAGCCCGCCGACCAGTAGGCTAAGTTCGTCATCCATCCCAAGCGGTTTTAGCAAAGCATGGACAGTATTGGCATGCTGGCGAGCCAGCAGCTCGGTCGGCGCCATAAACGCGACCTGAAAACCTTGTTTGATAGCCATAATCGCCGCCATGGTGGCAACTACGGTCTTACCTGAGCCGACATCGCCCTCTATCAGACGGTTCATCGGCTGGGTTTTTGCCATGTCCAAATAAATCTGCCAAACAACTTTGCGCTGGGCATCGGTCAGCTGGAACGGTAAATGTCCCACAAAATCCTTAGCCAGCTTTTCGTCGAAAGGAATATTCAGGGCTTCTTCGTGCAACAGCTCGTACTTATTGAGTAGTGCGGCTAGTGTCAGCCTGAAAACTTCCTCAAATGCCAAGCGCCTTTTGGCTTGGGCGAAATTATCCCTAGAATCAGGAAAATGCATGATTTGATAGGCTTTACCCCGAGCGATTAGCTTTTCTTGTTTAATCAGCCAGTCTGGCAGCGTTTCGGGCAAATTGTTAATAAGAGGCATAATGGCGCGTAGGATTTTGCGGATTTGCAGCGATTTAACACCCTTTGATTCTCGATAAATGGGTAGTATGCGAGCAGTATTAACTTGGAAATCACCAACTAGCTCTGCCGAGGGGTTCTGGATGCTTAAATGCTGCCGCCGAAGCGCGAACTCGCCGGAAACGTAATATTCCTTGCCTGGCTTGAGAGCTGCTGCGCGGTAGGGCTGGTTGAACCAAATTAGCCGCACGCTGCCGCTGGTGTCTGAAGCCACGGCATCAGTGATATGCATTCCTCGACGAACATATCGACCTTTTGCTTGTTTAATCACGACTTTGATCGTGACAGGGCCAGGTTTGATGTCACGAATTAGCTGGATGTCGGAAAAATCCTCATATTTGCGCGGCAAATAATCAATCAGTC
>CAYXCB010000021.1:0-12312 GCA_964463635.1 uncultured Candidatus Saccharibacteria bacterium | reverse complement strand
GGGTCGATGGAATCATAAACTATAGACAAGTGGGCTCGCCACGGGGCCGGGTTGCTGCCGCCAGTTTCACCGAAGCCATTATTGCCTTCTTTAAACCAAGTGCCTATCAGTTTGCCGTCCTGGTCGTAATCAAGTTTGCCTTCCCGTGGCTCAGCCTGTCGGACGTTCAAAGCTAAAAGCTGCGAACGGATTGGCTCGTTAAAGTACTGGAATGGATCAACCACATGCAGTTTCCAGGACTCCCCTAGATAATGCTCAGGCACGATGAAGCCCGGCAGGATTTTGGTGTAGTCGTAGACCGCGAAATCAAGTGTCTGGCCGCCAATCCGGCCGATAACTTCGCCTTCTTTGACTTCAATTTGCACATTTGCGTAGCCGCCGTTTTGCTTTTTGGCATCAAATTCCGCTTTCAAACGCGGCGACAGGCTGGTGATCAGGTCGTAATAACTGGCAAAGTCGCAAGTATACCAAAATTTCATCTGGTATTCGGCTTCTTTAGGCGAGCCGTTGTTTATATCGGTCACATTCTGGGTCCGCTCGCTGATGGCGGTGATTAGCCCATCTGCCATCGCTCGCACCTCATAGGTATCACGCGGTGAATCAAATACAAATGGTGCGAAATACATGTGGTCAATCGGCGTAACGTGTGCGCCGACCATACCGCCATATGGCAAAATCACCCCGACGTCTTTCGGATCCATCGGGCTAGCACCGAATTTGACCGGCCCGCTGCCTTTGCAGCCCTGGTTATCAACGCGTTCGCCCTCTACCAGATTCAAGCCTTTGGTTGTACCGTTGCCACTGAGCAGCTGGGTCAAGTTGCCCTTTTTCATCACGAACCAGCCAACGGAACCAATTAAGCCCAGGACTACAACAACTATCAGCGCTTCGACCAGGCTAAAGCCCCTTTGATCTTTTATCATAAGCAGTATTATGCACCAAAGCTGTACCAACCGAAAATCAGCTAGTCCGTTATCTCCGCAAAAAATTCTACAGGTAGCGGTGTTTTACGACTACATTTTTAGCATCTTGAACGTTGCTGGGCTTTCGGCGGCTTTGTTCTAACATTTTTTTCTTGCGTTCAAAATAGCCGCGCTCAGTCAAATACGCCTTCCGAACTGTTAATTCGCCTAAAGCTTGCTCCGCAGTTATTGGCCCTGTGTAAACTTTAGTACCTTCACCTCTAATCTCGTCTAATCGTTCATAATAACTAAGGTGTATTTCTTCGCCTTGCTTGACATGAACATCGCGTACAGGCTCACCGGACTCTGCATCGACCCAGCGATGGGTTTCGCCCACCTCGTCCAGCACGTTCTGGTAACACTCCATCTCATATTCCATTATAAGATCTGGATCACCGTGAAGCAGACTGTATTTAGGCGTCGCCATAAATTAAATATAACAAACTTCCCCGCTGGAGGATAATGTAGGGATGACTAGGAATCAATCAAAATTTGAGTATATCGATAAAGCCTTTCAGACTGTGGATCGGGTAAATTTTTTGCCGCTCGAACAGCGAGCCAATGCAGATATCGATATGGCGCTGCCAGTCGGTTACGGCCAGACCAATAGCCAGCCCTACACAGTCCGTAAAATGCTGGAATGGTTGGACGCCAAGCCAGGCCACAAAGTCTTAGACGTCGGCTCCGGCTCCGGCTGGACAACCGCCCTGCTGGCACATATTGTCGGCCCGAAGGGCAAAGTTTACGCCGTAGAAAAAGTTCCAGAGCTAGTTGAGTTTGGCCAAGGCAACAACCAGCGGCTCAAAGTCAAAAACGCCGAATTTTTCCAGGCCTCAGACACGTTCGGCCTGCCGGAGTATGCACCCTACGACCGCATCCTGGTTAGCGCCAGCGCTGATGAATTACCTTATGAACTAATCGAACAGTTAAAACCCGGCGGCAAAATAGTCATCCCCATCCGTAACACTATTCTAGAAATAACTAAAACCAACAACTCCGACTACGAAACCACCGAACACCCCGGCTTCATCTTCGTCCCCCTCCTCTAACCCTTCAAAAACAGATATGATGTAGTATACTTTAGCCAACAAGGAGCTCTTATGACAGGTGATAAGAAACGGTTATTGATGATAGCAGTGGGAGCACTGTTTACCTTCGGTGTGGGATTTTGGGTAGGTTACGACTATAAGGCAAACGAGGTACGAAAAGCTTTCACAGAGGCTTTCTCGAATTTTGGTGATGACTCAGGAGAAGAAGCAGCTGCTCCTGAAGCTGCGCCACAGTTCATTTCACACAAACAAGGTGAAGAAATTACTTACGCCACTCAAACTATGCGTTTTAACTTGGCAAAATCGGCAACTTCAGTGAGCTCCCAATATGGGACACCCCTGGTAGCAGATCCGGGCACAAAGTTCATTCTAATTGATCATACTGTCGCCAATACTACAGATAGCCCGTTTATGTATGAGCCTTATATTCTTTATGACAAAGATAATAAACAATACAATGCTAGTGATCAAACAATTGGGCATGTAGATAACTATTTAACCGTTCGTGAATTAGCCCCGAATGTGCCTGAAACTGGTGTTGTCATGTTTAAGGTCCCCTCAGCAACAAAAGAGTTTAAATTTGGCGCTGGTAAGGGCGGCACTTCAGAAATCCATATAGTTGAATTTTCGGTAGAGTAGCTGTTGCTATTCAAGAACTGATATTGGGCTATCTATCTAAGCGCGCTGATTTTTCAAGATTGTGCCGGGCGCAAAGTATCTGAATATTCTGAGTTTTAAGGCTTGTGCCACCACGAGAATAAGGCAGCACATGGTCAAAGTGTAAGTTGTCTTTCGAGCCACATTTTGTACACATTCCTTGATCACGTATAAATACAGCCAATTTTACTTTGCCGGGAATTTGCCTTGTCTGTTCCAAATCAATGTGTTTTTCTGGACGATGTTTTTCTGCTATTTCGATATCTTGATCTGTGATGGTTAGCACAAACTCAAATACCTTGCGGCGACCGCGTTCTACAAACTGGTAATCTCGCATTTCAAAAAGCCCACGGTAAGTCCAAATACCCATTTGAAGTTTTTCATAAACTTTTGTTAGCGGAAATTCACCAGTTTTCTTAGCATTATCAATAGCTTGCTTGAACAAACCATTTTGCATGAGCGACCCAGAAGGATTAAATTCGGGCTGATCGTACTCCTTGATTCGGTCCCCTGGCACATCATGTCCTTCATAATAAATCGTAAGTCCGTCGCCCGATATCCTGTCGGCATAGGGAGCATTGGGCTTAACAGACATCAAAACGACAGAATAGCTTCCTCCAATTCCAAAATTCATGCCGCGCTGGAGCTGTTCCTGCTCCTCTTCATTACACATTTCCCGATAAGAAACGATCTGATTAACATCAAAACTCATAAAAGCAGCATACTTCAGTAAGTTCCTCATGCAAATACAAAACTCCTTTCTACCCCAATAATCAACACCGACTTAACCATTAGCGTAATAAACGTGTATATTTGTCAATGCAAAAGAGGTAAAATATGCTAATAATGACACGTAAGCAAATACAAGAATTACTGGAAAAGCTTAATGTAGAATTAAGAGCAGAGATCGAAGCATCACAAGCAAACCTTAAAGATGCCCGCTCAGTAACTATCAGGTTAAATAATTTACTTAACAGGGCCGCAGAGTGGTTGGCCAAACTTGAGGACCCTGAATCTGGCATTAACGCTAAACTGGATGAAAGTGCAGCTAACTCAAAAATAATATCCGAAGCAGTTGAAAGCTCTAAGAGCTTGTTAGATACCCTCCAGCAAAATTTACTGGCTGTTCAACAAAATATTACAGCGATGCAAACAGCCTACGTGGAATTTTCGGCTACTAGAGCTAAAATTAATGACCCTGATACTGGACTTGAGGCATTACTAACTGTTGCCAAGCAACTCAAGGCAAAAGTCCAAACATCGTCTACGCAAGCAGCCACACTGGAAGCTCGAATACAAAATAACCTTGCTACTATCCAACAAAACATCGAAGAAATGCAGGCATCTTATGTTACTTTCCAGGAAGTCAAAGAACGAATTGACGATTCTGACACAGGGCTGCAAGCAACCCTTGAAAGCTCCAAGTCCCTTAAGGATGAAATAGCGGGCATCACCAAGGAGAGTCAAACGCTCTATAAGGAAATTTCCAGATACAAGGACCAGGCTGCCAAGCACATTGCGGGTATCCAAGCAATCAGAGAAGAATCTGATACAGCACTGGAGCAGATTAAGCAAAACGAACTAGAAAGTGAAGAAACAAAAACACGAATCTCACAGATTTTTGAACTCGTATCCCAGAGTGGGCATGCTAATTACTTTGATGAACGCCGAAAAAAGCTTATTTATGCAAGTTGGGCATGGTTAGCGGTGGCTATAGTTTCTTTAATTGTAGCTGCGGTTCTGGCGGATAATATCCTGCTACCCTTGTTCGACCCAGTGAAAGAAGTGATTGATGGAAAGGAAGTACTCGTTACAGCAAAGGATATTGAGTTTGGCGCACTGATTCTGAGGGCTTTTATGGTCACGCCATTCGTAGCTTTTGCCATTTTTGCATTTCGTCAATATGGGAAGGAACGACGACTTGCCGAGCAGTACGCCTTTAAGGCCGTATCCGCTTCGACTATCGAAGGATCCATTGCTCTTATTGAGCGCTCACTCAAATCAGTGCCAAGCGAGCATCTCAATACTCAGTTAGCGGATTTTGCTATAAAAACTGCACACAGCCTACATGCCGAACCACAGGAATTACAAAAAGTGTCTAGGTGGAAATTCAGTGCGGGAAATAAGATAGCTAATATAGGTGCAGAAATCAATGATACGCTTGAAGGCATAAGCAAAGACATAAAAGAAGCCGTAAACACCACCAAAAAAGACGAAAGTAAGTAACCTGTTAAGATCTAGTAGTTAGAATACAGATCAGAAATTCATTTTATTGGTTATCTCCAGGCTCTGAAAGTTCCTGATGAGTGAGTGTCAAAGCTACATTTAGAGCGAGGAGCTAACGAACCGGGGTTATCCGCGTGAGTCTGTGACGAGCATTGTAGTTCTTTGACAATGAAGTCATAAAGAACTGTAATTGCCTGGGAGTTTTTGCCCACCTTTTGGCGGTCCAAAAGGTGGAAAGCCCGGTTCCTGCAGGGGACAAGAGGCATCGAAACTTACTTCGATGAGCGGCGTTTGAACAGATACGAAGTAATAGGAACCGATATAGCTATTAGGGCAACGCACCAAGCGACAGCCAGCCAACCAGAATTATCTAGCGGCGTACCCACCAAATATGCTCTCATAGTGTCTATGACGTGCGTCAGAGGCTGGTTCTCGGCAAAGGCCCGCAGCGCTGGCGGCATAGTCGAAGTAGGCACGAAAGCACTTGATATGAACGTCAGCGGGAAGATAAGGACGAAGCCTACCCACTGGGCAGCTTCCAGGCTTTTAACAAGCAGGCCTAAAATGGCCGAAAGCCATGAAATCGCCAGCGTAAAGATCATGGCTAGGGCAACAACCTTTAACCATTCCGTCGGGCTGGCGTTTGGCCGAAAACCGACCAACAAACCGACAGCAACGATAATGAAGCCTGAGATGATGTTACGCACAAGGTCAGCTGTAATGTGTCCAATGACCAAGGCACTGCTGGTCATCGGCAGCGAGCGGAAACGATCAACTACGCCTTCCTTCATATCGACTGCCAGGTTAATGGTAGTGTAGTTAGCCCCAAAAGCCAGCGTCTGCACAAAGATTCCGGCAAACAGATAGTTGGCGTAACTAACGTCACCGGTGTTGATTGCTCCGCCTAGAACGTAGCGGTTAAGCAGCATAAACATGATCGGGAACATAATAAGCGACATGACCTGGTCAAGGCTGCGGATGATATGTGTGATGCTGCGCTTGGTCATGATCCAGGAATCAGACAAAAGCCAAAACGTACCTGATCGCTGTTCTTGCTCTGGTCGGGCGGCTATGGAAGTCATTTTTGTTCTCCTTCTTCGGTTTCTTTAGTGGCACCGTGGCCAGTTAGTGACAGAAACACGTCGTCTAGCGTCGGGCGGCGCAAGTTCACGCTTTCAACTTCTACCTGAGACTCTTCTAGACTCTGCAGAATCTGCTTGAGTTTAGCGACTCCGTTTTTGGTAGCTATACTAACGGTTCTGCGCTCGGCATCAACCTGCGCCTTTTCACCGGCTAAAGCCTCTTCAGCCTTAGCAAAATTACTCTTTTTACTAATAATCAGATCCAGGTGATCAGAACCGACTTTCGCTTTGAGGGAGTTGGCGTTGCCCTCCGCTATAATTTTGCCTTCGTCCATAACTACAATGTTATCGGCCAGGTGATCGGCTTCGTCCATGTACTGGGTGGTGAGCAAAATGGTAGTACCGGTTTCTGCCAGCTTCTTGATAATGTTCCACATAGTCAGGCGACTGCGCGGATCAAGACCAGTGGTTGGCTCGTCTAGGAAAATAATCGGCGGCGAAGCTATCAGGCTCATAGCCAGGTCTAGTCGGCGCTTCATACCGCCGGAGTAGGTCTTGACCGGACGTTTTGAAGCTTCGACAAGCTCGAACTGGCCTAGCAATCGTTTGGTGCGCTCTTTGGTGCTGCTTTTGCTCAGCCGATACAGGCGGCCCATCATCAGTAAATTCTCTTCGCCGGTCAGGTATTCATCAACTGCCGCGTACTGGCCAGTCAGGCCGATGTTGGCGCGGGTGTCTGAAGCGTCTTCAACCACGTCGTTGCCGTTGATGCTGGCACTACCGCCGTCAGGTAACAGCAAGGTGCTCAAAATCTTGATGGTGGTCGTCTTGCCAGCTCCGTTCGGACCAAGCAATGCTAAAATAGTGCCGCGTTTGACCGTAAAGTTAACACCGCGTAAAACTTTTAGTTTGCCGTAGGATTTCTGCAAATTCCGAACGACTATCGCATCATCTGACTTTTTGTCTGCCATGGCGCTCCTATATATGCTGATACAGTTTACTGCTGTTGGTAGTTTATTTTCAAGTTTCATAACAAAAGGTAATTGGCTATGCTTGCATAATTGACTGCGGCTGGGATAATCCTGCTATGACGCAAGAACAAGAGCCTGGGGCCAGCTCCCCTGAATTTAAAGGCTTAACTGACATGCAGCTAGTAATGTGGGAAGCTAATTTGGGCTTCCACAAGAGTGATCCGGATCAGCTCGCTAAATTAGCGGCGGAGCTCGCACTACGAAAAGTAGAGCCTTTTAGCCTGAAGGATATTCAGGAAAGGGTTGATGCCTTAACTGACAGGCTGGGTCTTGTAATACCGCATGTTGAACCTGTCGTGCCCGTAGGCCCGCCGCAAAAACCGAAACGGCGACTATCCAGAGAAAAACCTGCAACTGTGCGGGACACGACAGGCATTCTGCGGCGCTAGCTACATGATTACTGTTTTTTCTGGTAAGGAGTGTTGATCGTTCTGGTGATTTCTTGCAGCAAACCGGCGCCGCCTGTGTAGCTATTGCCAGGCTTAGCTTGGGTAAATATAACCAAGATGTAGGGATATTTGCCGTTATCAACAATCGCCGCGTCATGAATAAGTTCTGGCAGAAAGCCGACTTTGTGATAAGACTTGGTGCCAGCTGGCAGTACGGACACAATGTAGCCGCGGTAGTTAGCCGCCGCCATATGCCCCAGCAACAAGTCAGTACTGGCTTTGGTCAGCAATTTGCCGCCATAAAGCTTTTGCAGCAGCACGGCGACGTCCTTGGCCGTCAAGGTGTTTGATGAATGTTTGTATTTTGCCATGCCGATTGACCTGGCATAGTTATCTAAATTGCTGCTACCCAGGACTTTGTCCAGTGCAAGCCAGGCGGCATTATCGCTCTGTTCGATCATAAGTTTAATCTGCGACCTGGCCGAACTGCCGGCGGCGACGTCGCTCAGGCTTCGCTTGCCTTCGTCTACTTCATGCAAATAGAGCCCGGCTGTGATCAGTTTGGACACACTGGCCCCGACCAAGGCTTTGTCGACTGCCCCGTAGTTATAAAACTTACCTTTCGTCAGGTCTTGGTAAACAACGGCTATATCCAGACCAGGATAGCCGCTAATTATGTCGTTAATATCAGCGGACAGCTGCTTTTCATTGATTTTGGGGCCGGTTTTGAGCGGACCGATGTGATCGGCCATGACAACGGCCTGGTCGCTGGTGATAATCGAACTCTGGGCATCAGCTCCAGCCTTTAGTATCACGACGCTGCCTAGCGCGATCACAGCTAGAGCAATTATAAAATTCGGCGAGGTTTTAGGGCGAGGTTTTGAATAACGAGACCGCTGGCCGGCCGAGTAAGTCGTGGTTTGGCGACGAGACTGGTCGTCACGGGTAGCAAATTTATAATTTTGACGTAGCACAGCCACCATTATACGTTAACAATGGTGGCTGTTGCTGTTAATGACCGACTGCTAAACTGCGGCGTCTTCGTCGTCAGCTGGAGCGTCTTCGGCAGGAGGAGTTACTGGGGCTTGGTCGCCGCCATCTCCGGCTGCACCATCATCGGCAGCTGGTACACCCGTGGTACCATCGCCGGCTGGTACGCCAGTGTCTTCTGCTGGTGGAACTGTTGGGTCCTGTGGTACAGGTTGGTCTGACCCTGGGGTTACTACTGGGTCTACTGGTTGTTGGTCGTCGTTCATGTTACTCCTTACTTAATTTGGTTTTATATATTAACCAGATTCATTATACATTGCCATAAGATTTCACGCACGCTTGATATACAATGGAACTAAATAAGGAGTTGCTTATGAAACTGGGACTAGATGCCAAGGGGAAGCAAATAACTGCCCGAGCCGTAGCTGTCATGAAGGGACCGGGTGTCTCTGGCGAAGCTATCTTCACTGAATATGATGTTGAAGGCGCTAAGTACGTCCATATTCGTTTAGAGCTCAAGGGTGATCCAAAAGTTTTAACATCGGGACTGCACGCTGTCCATATCCACGAAAAGGGCGACTGCGACTGCGATGGCTTCAAATGCGCCGGCGGACATTTTGACCCGGGCCCCAGCGGCAACACCGATCCTGACGCTAACCACGGCTTTCACGCTGGTGATTTGCCTAGTATTACGATTGACGATAGTGGCAAGGGCGTTTTAGAGGCTATCACGACCCGAGTTACCTTGTCTGATGGTCCAGTTTCGATTTTGCAGCCAGAAGAAGGAACATCCCTGATGGTACACGGTAATCCAGACCCCTATACGCCAGGAAAATCAGGCTCGGGCCATAGCGGCGGACCTAGACTTGCCTGCGGCAAAATCGAACCCGCCTAGAATTACTCCTTGACGTGGACATCAGGCCAAATAACTTTGGCTATAACATCGGCCGGATCAATCGCGCCAAAGTGCCGGCTGTCACGGCTAGTCTCCGGGTGTTCTCCAGCTACAAACAGGCTGCCGTCGCCTAAAACCTCGCGAATTCGGCGCACCATTTCTTTGTCTTCATGCTCAAATATAATAACGTCGCCTTTGACCAAACCAACCCAGGCCCAGCCGACCACCCGCGTGCCAGGCGGCAACACTGGCACCATACTATGTCCTCGTACCCTCCTAATTACTAACGGCCAACCAAATTTCATATGCTCCTACTATTGTTAAGTATACCAAGCCAGAGTTAATACTAGTTAGCTTTGGGAGAAGTTGCGGAGCGCAGATCAGTTATCTCAAAGGCTGATAGTGGATTACAAAGCCCCAGCAGAGATTCTTCGACCTCATCCTTATCACGGGAGCCAATATTCAGTAAGTCTTTCATACGACGAATACTCATTTCATATTCTAGCCGGTCAGATATTACATCTGCCAAGTAGTCTTCTATTTCAGCTGCTAGCTTGGGCCTGCGAGCGCTGACAGCATTGATACCCAGTCTGGCAGCAGCCCGCCAGTTAAGGATACGTTTGCGCCGTTCACCATCAGTTCTGAGTTGCGCCTCACCTACTCTTATTACTTTATAACGCTTGTTATAGTCTAGCCTGCCTTCTTTTCGTATGACGTGTCGAGCCAGCAAGCTGGCCAGGTAGAATCGCTCCAGCGGGCCTCGTAAGCGATCCTCGGTTTCTTCATCGTGGCGCTCTAAGTTAATAGTTAGGGCTTCAATATCATTACTATCTTGATCAACCGCGTAATATCGGCCTCTTTCGTCGCAACTTTGGACTACTTTGGCTGCTTGGCCGGTGACAAAACGAGTTACAACAACCAATTTTCCTACTCGCTTAGGATGATAAAGGGTTTCTAGAGTCCGCGTAATGGCTTGATAGCCTGCAAAACCTATTGGCATATATTCATCAAGCCGTGACATCGGCTCAGATGCTTCAGTATCAACCTCTGGGTGAACCCGACGACGAAATTCGTCAATGGATACAACGCAGGCTTGTGGTTTATCTTGTTCGGTTGTCATAATCAATCAAATTAAATATTACATATATTATAACATTTTTATAAAGTGAGGTCTAGTTGTTACTGCTCGCTTTGTGATTTGCGCCATTTGGCTATTTCCCCGTGATGACCATTTAGCAGCACATTAGGCACTTTCATGCCGCGAAAATCCTCTGGCCGGGTGTACTGCGGAAACTCTAGGGTTTTACCGTCGGCGAAACTCTCGATCTCCGCGCTCTTTTCACCACCCAAAACACCTGGTATTAGCCTAACCACAGCGTCTATTACTACCATTGCCGCCAATTCCCCGCCCGTGATCACATAATCACCTATAGAAATTTGCTCGTCCACAAACTCCGTAACTCGCTCATCGTAGCCTTCATATCGTGCGCACACCAAAATAATGTCTTGTTCAGCCAGAGCCAGCTCGCGGGCTTTTGCTTGTGAGAATCTTTCTCCGCGCGGCGTCATGAGAATCACCTTAGGTTTTTTTGCTATAGGGTGCGACCCTATAGCAGTTTCAATTGCGGCAACAAGCGGTTCAGGCTTCAGCAGCATGCCATCGCCACCGCCATATGGCGTATCATCGACGGTTTTGCGCTTGCCCAGACCAAAATCACGCAGGTTTATATAGGAATACTCAACAATGCCCTTATCTTTAGCCTTAAAAAGCATGCTGGTTTCCAGTACTGGTGGGAACATCTCCGGAAACAAGCTAATGATTTGTATCTTCATAAGCCTGCTTTCTGCTCGTAGTTTTCTACTTTATAAACCTCAGTTCTAGGATAAATTACGTCAAACTGATCTATCGGCGTACCCGTAAGCATGCCGCCCCTACCAACAACATTTAACGCGATGTTGTTGTCTAGATAAATTCCCCAGTGTGCAATGGTTCGCATGTTAGCAAAATCAAGATTCAACCATTTTTCTATTTTGCCGACTGCTATCAAATCACCTGCGTCTAATTCAGTTTCTTTTACCGGAACTAATTCCATCTCTTCTAAGCCTTTAGTATCTGTACCGCAGGCCGCCCATGCAAAAGACATGCAGTGACAATCTGGTGTGCCCCACCTAGCAGTTTGGATAAAACCTGCTATTCCACGTAATATCATTTTTGGCATTTGCACAGCCTTCGGCTTATTACCTTCGATAATTTCTATCTTCAAAGACCCGACACTACTAAAGTCCTGATCAGCATAAGATTTTGCAAAATCAATCTCGTTGGGTCGCTTACGGTTTAGCTGCACGGGAAACGTATAAGCACCTGTAGCGCCTGCAAAATACGCGGCCCGCTCATGACTAGTATCAATACTAAGCATAATAGGTGTAGGTTTCCGTTTCATTGGTCAGTATTATCCCATAAAATACAAAAATCCGCTAGTTTCAGCGGATGTTTGTATCACATAAAGCTCCCCCGACTTGTCGGGGCTCGCAAAGCCTGTTTGTTATTGGTTTTTGTTTTGTTAATCGCTGATACTGGTTTCAGCCGTATGTAGGTCTAATATACACTGCCAATAAACTGTTATCAAGACTAAAATTAACAACGCCAAATTGTCGCACTGATAGTTTCATGCTTGGATGTCTTAGGAGAGAGTAACCGGACCAGCGGATTCATTCCGCTGTCCGCGTGGCCTGAGAGGGGATGTTCCCCTCTCAGCAGGCGAAGCCGCTATATATCCAGGTCGTCGAGGTCTTCAAGCTCTTTGCGTGTCTGGGATACTGAGCTGCTAGCCGGCTGATCGTCGTCCTCGTCCTTTAAGGCCATAACATCATCTACAGTCGCGTCTTCGTCGTCATCTGTGCTGCTAGCAGCTGGTGCGCTGGAATCATCACCGGCTGGAGCGCCACTGTCGTCGCGAGCCGGACGATCGTCATGGTCGCGGGGCGGACGCGGCTCACCGTTATCTACAATCTTCAGATTATAACGGGCATC
>CAYXCB010000020.1:0-14207 GCA_964463635.1 uncultured Candidatus Saccharibacteria bacterium | reverse complement strand
ACCTCTCTGGGTGTAAACGCCGAAAGACGCCACCCCGATATCAAGCAGGATTAAAACGTAAACCAGGTTGCCTGGTTTGAAGTTATGCTTAGCTAAATACCATATAGTCGTAATGCCGGCAGTGAATATGCCTGTCATGACCCAGCGCCACAAGGCGGCCTCTGGCGTAATGAGCTGCCAGGCATGGTAAACGATTATTTGGACAGCTAGCGCGAAAGCGTAAACAAAATGGATTTGGGCAACTCGTACTAAATTCGGTTGAAAGTTATTAACTAGTTTTGATGTTTGAGCCATGCATAGCATTCAACCACAGCGCTTATTCTTGTGTCAAACATAGTTCATATCTGAACAGCAATACTCTATACTACCCCTCAAGGTTGTGTTAGACCATGAATCATCATGAAAAGGTAGAGTTGGAACCAACAATTGAGCCTTATGAGGCGAGGCTTTACCAGTTTTTAACTCAGTTGTCGATGCAGGCCGAGAGTCCTCAAGCCGGCGATACTATAATGGGTGACTTCTATATGGCTGCTTCAGAACGGTACAGTTCGGATAACAGGTTCGCGGCGATTGTTAATGGATTTGTAGACATGCGTGAGGACCTAGAGGCTGCTCCGGCCCTGAACTTGTTCTTCCGGGCATGGCAGTTTACAGCCGAAGACTTAGATAACCGCCATTATCCTAGATACAGGGGAAAACCTTACGACGTCGTTAAATGGGATAATGTTATAGCTGAGATATTAGAGAGCGGTCCCAGTATGGAAATTATAAACGAAGAGCTTAAACACAATGTTTTAAGTAATGTGCCCGACCGCGTTATCGAGCTTGTGTTGATAATCGAAGCCATGAAGCGTGCTAGTCGAATCAATGAGCCGGCCCGTGTATTGGATGTTGGCTGCGGATCAATGCTGGGTCTTAAAAAAGCTACATTTGTTAACCGACATCCAATGCTTTTTAGGTTTAGCCAGCGGGAGGTTTATGAAGCCGGGCTAGACTTTGACGCCGATAATACCAATATTATTAATGATTCCGAGGGCTTTACGGCAGTTAATTCAATTCTCAGTTCGCCTCCGTTTTTTGAAGGGGTGGGTATTGACGTCGAGGATATAAATGATAAACAGGTGCGAAAAAGGCGCCGCAGCCACAGCTTTAGGCCGCTTGAGCGGATTATTAAGCCTAATCCTTTTGACGAATACAATCTGTTTGACACTATGCCCATGGGAAACTTTCCGAACCTAGAATTTAGACAAACGGACATCTTTTCCGCCGATGCTGTACGTTATCTTTCCGGCTTAGAAAAATTTGATGTTATTAATATGTCGTTTTTTATGTACCCGTTCAAATCTGCCCAACGCGCTTATATATATGATCTTCTAGAGGCATGCACTCATGATAAAAGCGTCATAGCTATGCTCGATTTTACTTATGTGCCTAAAGATAATCCCTCACATCCACGCACTTTTAGAAACTGGTCGCCTGATTGGCGCTGCCGGACTGTAATTCAAGATATGATGCACCCTGGCTTGTGGCAAGAAGCCCATATTTGGGACACTGGGCGGCTGAACCGGCTAATTCAAACAGCCGCCCATCTTAGCATTAGCGGAGGCAGGGCAGTTCCTATACAAGGACTTATATCTGAATAGTTATAGCTTTGAATCAACAATCCGGCTGTAGCTTTTCATGAAACTGTGCTGTTCGCTGCCGACATCATCTGGCGGCAAGAAATAACTGAATATTAAGGCGCCGCCATCACGGGACTTGAGTGGATAAACGACGCTGCAGCCTATACCTCCGCCTGCTTGGTTAAAACGCGCCTGCATTGGTTCCAGAGCTGGAGTGAACAGCGTTGTCCAGTCGGCGGTTTTTTGGTACTCTCCGGTTTTAACGGCCTGAGCAATCGAATTAGCCGGGTAGTCAACAGGTATTCTGATCTCGTTAAAGGGCTTCACAGTAACACGTACAGTTTCCTCGGCCGGTTGCGTGGATGACAGCGCGATGCGATCAATCATTTTATCTTTTTTATTTACCTGGAGTAAAACAACAATACCAAGTCCAAGTAGTGCGGCCGAAACTTTGCCTTCAAAGGGTACGTTAACTATTGAATTAAAAAGCTCCTCATCTGTTTTAGCAGTCTGCAGCTGGGCCCCTAATTTGGCAAAGTAAGAAGCGTTTTGGGCGCTTGTGTGATTTGTCACAATAGGCAGTATAGCATTACTGTTATTCGGCCGAGTATGCTGGTCCACGTACTTTTGGCTTCCGCCCTGTTCAATACGCCAAGACCTAGACTTTTTCTGCTGGCGCCACCTTACCTAGGTCGTCAAGTAGCCTGGTTAGCTCGGGAGTAGTTAATGCTGAGCAATCAATTTCCTTCTTTTTGGCAATGAGATAACCCTGGGTGATGCGCTTAATTTTTAAGGCGTCAGCCCGCCAAAAATGGTCAACAGTATATGGTTTATCAGGATCGAAAAACCTAGTTGAAATTTTTATAGAACCAAAGAATGGCCCGACTCCAGCCGTGACGTTTAAAATATCTTCAATTCGAATGCTCAGTACTTCGGCCATCTTGAAAAAATCGCGATGAGTAATGGTCAGTTTGGTGCGGTCGATCGTAATAGTGTCCGGGAACAGAGTCATCGGGAAGACAGTAGTTGCTCGAACCAGGACGTCACGGGCATCACCAATTGCCTGAATTAATTCTTCGGCGGCCTTATGCTTCTGGTCCTCCTGATTTAGATCGGGCAATGAGCTGCGTTGCGGTGACAGCTGGGCGGCTAGGTGATGAAGTTTAATAGGTATACTCCTTTAAATAGCTTTAATCCCTCAAGTCTATAAAACTTTATTGCTAAATGCAGTTAAAAATACCACAACGTTCAAGTTTGGCTAAGAATGTTGGTTCAGTGTACTTTTGGGACTATTTCCAGCCCAGGCTATGACACCTTAACTAATCGGAAATAAATCCATCTTTTTGTCTGCGCCATAGGTCAGCGTATATGCCACTTTTCTTGACAAGCTCTTCGTGAGGGCCCTCTTCGACGATGTTGCCATTGTCAAATACGATTATCCGGTCTAGGTGGCGCAGGGTGCTTAAGCGATGGGCCACTACAATCGCGGTGCGTCCCTTCATGGCGGTCGCCAAAGCCTTTTGAATGGCTTGTTCGCTGACGCTGTCTAATGCGCTGGTTGCTTCGTCAAGGAGTAATACGGGTGCGTCTTTCAGTAATGCACGCGCAATAGCCATACGCTGGCGTTGGCCGCCAGACAGCTTAATGCCCCGTTCACCAATCATAGTGTCAAACTTCTTGGGCAGCTTTTCTATAAATTCCAGCGCCTGGGAGTCTTGGGCTGCTTGACGGATTTGCTTATCGGTGGCATTCGGGCGCGCGTATGCGATGTTTTCGCGGATGGTGCGATTGAATAAATTGGTATCTTGCGGCACATAGGTGATGAGGTCACGAAGTTGATCAGGACTTATTGCATGGACATTAGTATTGCCGATTTCATAACTGCCACCTGTCGGTTCATAAAAACCCAGGAGTATCGCGGCAAGCGTGGTCTTGCCTGCACCACTGTGTCCGACCAATCCTACATGTTCCCCTTCGTTCAGGTGGAGGTTGATGTTTTCGAGCACTGACTTGTCAGCCTGGTCCGGATAATGGAACTCAAGACCGCGCATGCTTATATCATGTGATGGCAACTTTACGATCGGAGTGGAAACGATGCGTTCAGCCTCGCCTTTAGACAAGCCATTCAGCGCATTATCAATAGTGCCGAAACTGCGGTAGTACAGGTCAAGTTGCCATGATAGCTCCCATATAGCGCTGCTTGCCGAGGTGAAGTAGGTAATGAAAAGTGTGACATCACCTACACTGATAGTCTGCCTGTTGAACAGCAGAAGCATGATCGACAAAGACAGAGCACCTATTACAGCAATGCTATTACCTTTTACTGCGTTCGTGATGATATGAAAGCCCCATGAGATGCGCCACTTTTTGATAATGTCATCCTGCTGTTTTTTGAGCCGGCCAGATTCCCGCTGACGCGCGTTAAAGACGCGTACACTCATATGGTTGGATAAGGCGTCTACTACAAGGCCGGAGGCTACACTACGTGATTCGCTCTCTACTTCCACAAGACTGCCAAACTTCTTACCGCGTTTAACTGTGAATGCAAACAGCAGTATAAGCCAGAGCGTGAAAATCAACGCCAATATCCAATTAGAAATAAACAGGAATACGGCAGACAGCAGCATGCCCATGGCTTGCGGCCACACACCCCAGATGGTGCTATCTACAACTTCGTTGATGGTACTGGTGGTCTGATTGATCCAGTGGCCCAGTTGACCGCTGCTGGAATTGACAAAAAAATTGTGTCGCTTACGAAAAGTATAATCAAACAGCAGTGTGCGCATGCGTTCGATCATGTAGGGCTTTGTGCTACGCATACTGTACTCACCCAGTCGCCAGAACCATTCATCCAAAAAGCGTAACAACACAAATAGCCCCACCAAGGTCCAGGCCGTGGTCGTAGCCGTGGACGCATCGACTAATTCGTTAACGAGTTCACGAATAACAAACGATGAACCCGCCCAAGTTGCTATACCAAAAAACGTCAGTCCAAAAAACAATAGCAGCCGCCATTTAAAAGGACGTGCCATCTCGCGAATAATCGCCAGAGCGTTTACTGGTAATTGATTCATCAACTTATCTTAACAGATGAGAGAAGCTTTAGAACAAAAATCATTTCCATAGTTTAGACGTTCGGATAACCAACGGAAAAACAACGCTAAAACCCGGTTTAACACTAGTGTCAATCCGTACTAGCTGAGCACTTTGGTCAGGAGACTTATTAAGAGTTTGTAGGCAGGCTTATAATAAAGGTAGATCCCTGGTTCAGTTTGGAAGTGAGACTTATGCTGCCCCCATGCATGTGTATAACCTTTTTAGCCCAATATAGACCTAGGCCAGAGCCATTGACATCACTGGAACGAGAATTAGGTAAACGGGAAAACTTACGGAACAGCTTTTTTTGATCCTTTTTGTCGATACCTATGCCCCGGTCGCTTATACGCACCTTGACTTGTTTATTGGCTTGAACCACGCTGACACTGATTTCCCCACCCTTAGGCGAGTACTTGCCAGCATTGTCGATGATGTTTTCCAGCACCATATGCATGAGGTCTTTGTTTAGGCGTGCCTTTACTGGCTTTTTGCTTGGGCTGAAGGTCAATTTTTGACCTCTTCTCTCGAACTCTTTGGATTGCTGGTCTATTACATCAGCTATCAGCTGTGATATATCGCAATTGGTTTTTGCCACATGCAGTTTGCCTGAATCCAGCCGAGCCACGTGCAGTAAGTCATTAATTACCTTTAGCTGCCGTTCATTACTCTCGTATGCAATTTCAGCGTACCGGTGCTGGTCAGGGCTTAGTTTACCGGCGTAGTCCTGGAGCAACAAACCAATGTATTGCTTTACGCCTGTGGCTGGCGTGCGGAGCTGGTGGGAAGCGACTGAAATAAATTCATCTTTGGCTTGGTTTAGAGCCTTTAGCCGTTGACGCTGTTTTGTCAATAAAATAGTTCTGTGTATCAGATGCTGCTGGTGTTTTTGGGTTTTTTCCCGCTCGGAAACAACTGCTGCCATGGTCATAAAAGTTACGGCGGTGACGCCTATGAAACTTTGGAGCAGCAGAAGGTTTTGGGTAAGCGTATTGCCGCTGGATGTGTCAAAACTGGCAATAGTGCCCCAAATGGCAACAACCGATACGATAAATGTCGCTGTTACACTACCATGCTGATTAAACCGGAGTGCTATCCAGATTAGAATGGGGAAAATTATATAGGCGAACATAAATGGCCGGATTCCAGCCCATAAGAATCCATGAAAAATAGGGATACTGACGGCGATTAATATAACAACTGGTATCATTGCCTTAAAAAACCGGCGCAGATCTATTGCAGTGCGTAGACGCTCGCTCCACACAAGCAGCAGCGGAGCAACCACAAGGGCACCCAGCATATCTCCGACCCACCATGCGATCCAAGTTGAACCATAAGCTGAAGCAGTAATAACTCCGCCAAGCAGTAAGCTCAGCACCCCGATTGTCGCGCTCACAAGCGTGCTGAAAAGGGCTGCCAAAACCACCAGGCCCAAGACGTCTTTAACCCGTTCTAATGATTTCTGAAACTTTACGAATCGGTTCAGCAAATATGCGCCGACTAGCGCCTCGAGCGTGTTGCCGATACTTATGCCGAGTGCCACCAGTGGCGGGGCCTCGGTGGTCAAATTTACCAAAAATGCCGCTAACATGATCCCGGGCCAATATCTATAGCCAAGAATCAGTATCGCCGCCAGCGCGATCCCCGTAGGCGCCCATACGAGTGTTGCGAATCCGCTTACCGCGTCCAGGCTTAGCCCAATTCTGGCTGTTATAAAGTAAGCGGCAAAAATAACAGCAAGTTTTCTGCTATACCTAAGCTGTTCACCTGTCATATCGATGTATTATACGCTCAACATGAGAGATTATTGAAGCTTAATTCAAGTCGAAATGTTTTGGCTGGGGATGTCGGTCTGGAACCTTTTAGCCACCCGCAGTTTAAGCCCTTGTTTATTCTACATTGACGGGTGTTTGCTCGATAATGATTACCGGCTCATCGCCTACCATCCACGCGTCATGACCCGGAGGTATTAGGCTAACATCGCCTGGTACAAACTCATACTCAGTCCCGTCTTCCATCTTGACGCCTAGCTTGCCGGCAATATGAGTGTTAATATGAGGAAATTCGCAAAGCTCAGTCTTAGCAGTTGGTTTTACGTCCTCAGTCCATCGCCAGCCTGGCTGAAAGGTGAGTCGTCTCAGAGTTGCGCCGCCCCGCCCTGATGACGTCCGCCTGGCCTCTTCCCGGCTGGTGCTGCTCATCTGGTGAATCAAAGTTTTTGTGAATGACTGCTACCATATCAGTACTCCTATAAATTAGTTACTCTACTAGATGATACGTATTAAGGTATATGACCATAGTACTATTACTGTGAAGGAAAAAATAATAGACCGTTACATAGCAGTACGGTCTATCTCTGTTAATCATCACTTGGCTGAGCATGTCGGTCTAGAACATTACAGAAACTTAAAAAAGAAGTGTCTTAGAAATAATTACATTCGCTCCAAGGCTGTTTTATACTTTGCCGCTTCCGTAGCAGGTAGACCCGAATTTAACTGAATCATGGCGTTGCCCTTGACGTAGACATACGGGGCAAGATCAGGGTAGTTATCGAACCACGCTTTTTTGGAGTTTAACCCTTGCTCATCGGCGAAAATGAGAATTTGGCCGCCATTTGGAGCTACTGAAGGAATCACGAATGATTTTGATTCGATTTCGGTCGCAGGCGCTGCTGTGCCACCAATTTCATTTTCTTCTACGTCTTGAATGGGAAGTTCTGCGTTCTCTATCGCCGCGACCACCTCATTGGCACTATATGTATTAAATCCTTGTGTTTGGTTTTCGGTAGTTTCTGACTGTTGTGTTGTTGATGTCCCATTACCTTTATCAGTCAGGACTACGAAGCCCAATACAGCAACTGCAATTAATAGTACTGCTACAATCCCTGTCAATACTTTACTGTTCATAACTTCTCCTATTTTATTACGTACAGACTACCATGAACAAGTTGCAAAACGTTCGATATATTTCTCTTGGCTGATGCTACAGAAGAATTAAAGACTTGGATCTCAAATTCTACTGTAGCATCTGGCTGGGGATGAGGGATTCGAACTTTCACCGTTGCGTCACCGGAGAGAGATCGGAAACATAATTGCAACAAGTAGTTTAATATGATATAGTATATGAATGTCTCTAGATAATAACGGAGAAGTCCAAGCTCCCGTGGCTGAGGAGCCGTTTCAAAATTCTGAATCGGAATTTGAACGGTCTGGCAGGCGGTCTTTTCCTCGCATAGCAAGAGCCATGGCAGCTATGCTATTACTTATTCAAATTCCGGGCTCGGAAGCAAAAACTTCTGACTGTGAGAATCCGTCGCCTGAAGATATCTCTACTGTCAGTGGTCTGCTAGAAGATCCCGCGGATACTTATAACAAAGCACGAATGGATAAGGGCCATGAAGAGCAGGCTGAGAGCGGTTTTAGCGGCGATTATACGCAACAAGCTTTAGTTGATATCAACTCCCACGCGGCAGGCATGTTTGGTTTGAAAACACACGATTACTTAGATTATGTTCGAGTACTTCGAGGAGATATGAAAAAGGTAGAATTACCTTTTGATACCTATTTTGGACAGGCTGAAGCATTTGCTAGTTTGTATGGAATAGAATTAGTAAAGCAAGATCCAGATTTTGTTTATTCATACCCGGAAGACCGAGTACCCCAGGACTCCGAGTTAGAAACAGTGTTCGCAAAGACAAATATGACGCGCTTGATTGAAAATCTCGGCCTACTACCCGTAGAATATGTGCAACTCGCAGGCTTAAAAAAGATTGTTCTGACTTATAGCCCTAACGATATTGGCGGCTACGCTATATCTGGTACTTACGTTATAAACATTAAACATCATCTTGATCGACGCGTCTTCGCACACGAGCTATATCACCTTGCTGATAGTGAGCAGTGCGGGGATTACGGGATGCATATTGATCCTGCTTTCCGCGCGTTCAATGGAAGGCCAGTATATGTAGATGAGGGAATTGATCCTAAAAACGTAACTACTGATGAAGATGTATACGATTTCTATAACGAGCACTTAAATGAGATGCAGGAGGCCCGGGAAAGCAAAGATAAACAAGCCTACTGCCAGCTAGAGAATGAAGGGAGAGCCCTAAATGAGGCAAGCGTAACGAAAACTGAGTATGGCTTATCCAGTGCCGCCGAGGATAAAGCCGAACTATTTAGCGATATGCTCGACACACAGCTTCAGGAAGGCGCCGCCTTAATTGACAAGCAAAGCCCCATTATTTTTAACAAGAGCGTGTTTTTGCTAGCTCGTTTATATAAGCGCGCGCCAAATATTGCTCGGTACTTTATTCAGGTTAACGCCCCAATATATGAGGTTGACAATATTGATAACCCAGATGCCATTGTCTGTTAAGATTTGAACGGCCTCATTCAGTGTAAAAGCATCGACAAAGTCCACTACTTTTGTCATGGCTGGGGAGGAGGGATTTGAACCCCCGAATGCCAGTACCAAAAACTGGTGCCTTACCACTTGGCCACTCCCCACTACGATCAGATCAGGAACAGATAGATTTTAACCTAGATCCTGGTCTAGAACAATCAGCTGGCTCTAAAAACTTCGCTGATGCTGGCAGTATTTCCTATTTGATGGCGAAGCTGAAAGAATAAAATATCTGCCTGTTCTTGGCTGAAATCATTAAATCCCACAGCTTCCTCGAGTTTCTCCCATAAAGACTCTTCACGTAGGGTTTCATCTTCGCCTGCTTCTCTCACAACACCATCGAGAATAGAACACACTTCAAGCGCTAGATGCTCATCTCGTGTAAGGTTGCCCAGTGTCTCACGATAAGCCGCACCGTAGAACTCGGCTGAGTCGTCTTGAATTGTCATTTTTATTTACCTGATAAGTTCTTTCATTATCACTATTCTCCAACCCCTATACTTTGTCAAGCACTTTTTACAACATCGGCTATAATGTGTATGTATGCGAGTGCTTGAGCCGCACCACTTCCGGCCACATAAAAAATCTAAAAAAAAGGTCTCGTTAAAGTCGCGACTGCTTGTAAGCTGTGCCATATTACTGATTGCAGCGGGTGTTGGCTACGTTATATTCGGGCAATCGGTCACTTCCACACGGCGGGCTTCAAATAACAACTCATCGACAGCTTCTGAAGCAACTGCTGCTGAAGTAAAACCTAAAGTACTCAAACAATTCACCAACGAAGAGTTTAAAAGCTTGTATAGCTCGTTTAGCTACCCCAACACCCAGCCCATTACTGCGGAACCTGACATTACTGGTAACAAAACAGCTGATGAACGCATCCGGAGCCTCGCGAAAAAACGCGGCTATAAGCTGTCGGCCATACCTGTAGCGTCGATTGTTAAAACAAATGAGCCCGGGCTGGACAGCGACGATTTAATCCAGCCGAATGCCCTTATCGCTTGGCAAGAGATGAAGGCAGCGGCCTCTGCGGAAAGAATTACTCTCAAAATGACGTCGGCCTACAGATCGATTGATTACCAGCGCAGTTTGTTCTCCAGACGTCTTAGGGACGCTGGCGTCAACGTCAACACTATCTTAGAGGGTTATGCTGACGATGAAATTGACTTGGTGCTGAGCCGGGCTGCCCCGCCGGGCCGGTCGCGCCATCACACTGGCTATACAATTGACCTGTCATGCAACGGCGTAGGACTAGAGGCTTTCATAGGGACGAACTGCTATAAATGGCTTAGCAAGAATAATTTTGAAAATGCTAAAAAATTCGGATGGGTGCCTAGTTATCCCGAAGGCGTCACGAATGCCGGACCCGAACCAGAATCCTGGGAGTATATCTGGGTTGGCAAGCAAGCCCTCTATGAGTAGAAGCATTTCGGTGCTTACTTCCTAAGCTTTCCCGAGTTACTTTCTTGGGTTGCCAAGAAAGTAACCAAAGAAACAACCGTCAGTCGTCAGACTTGACCTGGCTGTTGATACAAAACAGGCTCGCTGCGGAACTCCTCATAACCAAGCCACTGGCTTAGTTCTTCGTCAAACAGTCCTCGCGCCCTAGAGCCGCCTCTTTTGCACAACATCTAGTCAGGTCTTCCTCTAGCCGGAACAAGACCATGGCCTAAAGTCTTAATTATTATATGCAAATAGATTCAGCGATAGCGTAATCTATTTGATGCCTTTTAGTGTCGGGTTTTGAAAAACCGATTATCTGGAGACTAAAAACTGCCGAATCATTGCCGAGGACCAGTCCAATTCCTTCCTTGAAGAAAACAGAATTGGACCGATCCCTTTATGGGTCGTTCCGGAAGCACGGCAGTTTTTAGTTGGAGGATAGTAGTGTTTTTCAACTAGCCGACAAGTTTTGCCACCCTTTTGCGATCAAAAGGGTGAAAGATTGCTTCTTGGAAAGAAGTTGTCGGTTGAGTTTCCACTTGCTCTGTGCCGGTCCATAAAGTACAGTCTAAAAACAATGCCGAGAAAAGCTCCGAAGCAGCCGGCCGATTTTATCGAGCCCCTTTATATGAATGGCCTTCAGGGCCGGATGATGCATGTCCCGGCACCAAAGAATAAAAAGCACGAGATTTTGTTTGTCTATGGCCATCATTCCAGTCTGGAGCGTTGGTGGGGCGTGATTGAGGATTTAAACCAGTATGGCGCTGTTACTATGCCTGACCTGCCGGGTTTTGGCGGCATGGAAAGTTTTTACAAGATCGGCCGCGTCCCAACGATTGATAACATGGCTGACTACCTGGCCTCATTTATAAAACTGCGATACAAGCGCAAAAAAGTCACAATTGCTGGTCTTAGCTTCGGCTTCGTGGTGGTCACTCGAATGCTGCAGCGCTACCCTGACTTGGCCAAAAATGTCGACATGCTGGTGTCGGTGGTCGGCTTTGCTCACAAGGACGACTTTGTGTTTACTCGTCCGCGGTATCTTTTTTACCGTTATATGGCTGGGTTTTTCTCGTACCAATTGCCTAGTATTTTCTTTAGAAACGTTTGCTTGCACCCATCAGTGTTGCGCGTCGCTTATGCCCGTACCTTTAATGCCAAGAAGAAATTTAAATCAGTTGACGAGGCCGAACGCAGCGCCATTATGGATTTCGAAATTCATCTTTGGCATGCCAATGATGTCCGGACATATATGAAAACAACCGTTGAATTTCTAACCGTCGATAATTGCCACAAACAGGTTGATTTGCCTGTTTGGCATGTAAACGTCAAGGACGACCGGTACTTTGATAAATATCGGGTGGAACAGCATTTGCAGATAATTTTTAAAGACTTCCACTCTGTCACGGCCAATATGGACACCCATGCGCCGAGCATTATCGCCGATAAGAAAACCGCGGCGCCAATGTTACCCCAGAAACTCCGCAAGATCCTCTCGCAGCAATAGCCTGTTATAATACAGCTATTATGAATCGCTTATTGCGCCTAGATGCAACGCAAGCAAGCAGCAAGGGGCGATTATGAAAGTTGGATTAATCTGCCCCTATAACATGTTCAAAGGCGGCGGCGTACAGGAATGCGTGATAGCTATGCAGCGAGAGCTACGTAAACTAGGCCACAATACCATAATTATTACCCCCCTTCCCAGGGGTGAAAAAGCTCGTAAATTGCCGCACGCCATATTTATAGGTATGGCTAAAGACGTCAAATCACCTTTCCACACCACAGCCCAAGTTTCAATCAGTCTCGATACTGACGAAATAGATAAGATGCTAGCCGCAGAAAAATTCGACATTTTGCACTTCCATGAGCCATGGGTGCCAATGGTCAGCCGTCAGATTCTCGCTCGTTCTACGTGCATTAATGTCGCCACTTTCCACGCCAAGCTGCCTGACAACACGATGAGCCGTACAATCGAAAAAGTTATCACACCGTATACTCGCTCAATAATGAAATATTTGCATGCTTTAACGGCAGTGTCTGACGCTGCGGCCGAGTATGTCAAGACTTTAGTACCGCAAGAGGTAGCAATTATTCCTAACGGTATCGACCTGTCCACTTATAATTTCTCTAGTAACGCTAGTACCAGCAAGATTCTATATCTTGGTCGGCTGGAGCGCCGAAAAGGTGTTAAATATTTACTTAAAGCCTTTGCCAATCTAAGTCAGAAAGACAGCAAGGCCGAACTTATTATCGTAGGCGACGGCCCGGACGGTCCGAAACTGAAACAATATGTAAAAGAGCAGAAAATTCCACGCGTCAGTTTTCATGGCTACGTTGACCACAAAAAGAAACTACAACTATTAGCTCAGGCGCGGGTGTTTGTGTCGCCTGCCCTATATGGCGAGAGTTTCGGCATTGTCTTGCTTGAAGCTATGGCCGCCGGCGTGCCAGTCGTGGCTGGAGATAACCCCGGCTATGCTACAGTCCTGAAACAAACCGGTGAACTATCGCTAGTGAACCCGCGTGAAACCGACGAATTCAGCCGCCGGCTGCATATGATGCTGCATAACGAAGAAGTGCGCGAGCTGTGGCAAGGCTGGGCCGAATCTTACGTCCAGCAATTTGACTATGCCAAGGTAGTACTTGAGTATGAAAAGCTTTATAAGCGTTTGCTAACGAGCGATTGATGAATCCCGTTAAAAAAGAGCTTACAGCTTACGGTTTACAGCTAACAGTTAAAAAAACAGGAATTAAAATTGTTTACTGTTTACTGTCTACTGTCTACTTTTTGACCAAAGGTCAAAAGCCATGAAGATTGCTTTTGTACTGGATGATAGTTTGGACAAAGCCGACGGCGTCCAGCAGTATGTACTGACACTCGGCCACTGGTTTAGCGCCCAGAAGCACGAGGTGCATTACCTGGTCGGGCAGACCGAACGCCATGATATTGCGCGCATCCATAGTCTGAGCCGTAACATCCGGGTTCATTTCAACCAGAATCGCATGAGTACGCCTTTGCCTGTCGGCAAAGCCCGATTAAAACAGCTTTTAGAAGCTGAAGAGTTTGACGTTATCCATGTCCAGCTGCCCTATAGCCCATTCCTAGCCGGTCGGTTAATAAAACTGGTGCCGGATCGAGCTGGAGTGGTCGGTACTTTTCATATTATCCCGTTTTCTAGACTAGAGTCACTGGCAACTAGGGCGCTAGGGCTAGTGTTAAGACGCGGTTTAAAGCGCTTCGACGCTATATATAGTGTGTCCGAGCCAGCCCGTCACTTTGCTAAAAAGAGCTTCAAAATTAGCTCATCGCTGCTACCCAATGTCGTAGCGCTTAGCCATTTCCAAGCAGCCAGGCCTTTAAAAAAATATACGGATGACAAGCTTAATATTGTTTTCCTCGGACGGCTGGTGGAACGAAAAGGCTGCCTGCATTTGCTGAAAGCCCTAGCGCTGCTTCAAAATAGGCATGAACTCCAGAGGGTGCGGGTAATTATTGCCGGCAAGGGCCCCCTTAAGCCCAAGCTAGAAAAATTTGTAACTGACAACCATCTAAAATCTGTAGTGAAATTCGTTGGCTTTGTGCCGGAAGACGAAAAGCCAGACCTGCTCGCTAGCGCCGATATCGCGGTTTTCCCTAGTCTC
>CAYXCB010000019.1:0-14284 GCA_964463635.1 uncultured Candidatus Saccharibacteria bacterium | reverse complement strand
CTAAACTGAAAATCAGTACTGGCAAACCGGAGCGAAGCGCGATGTTGTGGGCTAGGGCCAAGCTAAAAGCTGTCTTCCCCATCGACGGCCGGGCGGCTAAGATAAATAAGTCGGACTTCTGCAAGCCGGCTAGGATATTATCCAAATCTTTATAACCAGTCGGTACGCCGCGAATTTTGCCCTTGTCTTTATGCAGTTCATCAAGCCGGTCAAAGCTTTCAGACAAAATCGTTTCAATACTGCTGATATCTTGTTTGACGTGGCGTTGACTGACTTCAAACAGCCGTGTTTCGGCTTCTTCTACTAGTTCTTGCAAGCTTCTGGCTTCATCGTAGCCAAGACCGACGATCTCTTGGGACGCCTTGATCAGGCGCCGGCGCATACCGTTTTGGGCTACAATTTGAGCATATTGCTCGACGTGCGCCGCGGTCGGCACGAAGTTGGTGAGCTCTGTTAAATAAGATCCGCCACCGGCCATATCCAGGAAGCCAGTGGCTTTTAGCTGGTTAGCTAGGGTTAAGACGTCGATTGGATTGTGTTTTTCGTATAGTTGTTGGACGGCTTCATAAATGCGTCTGTGGCGTTCTTCATAAAAGTCGTCGGCACTGACGATGTCAGCGATCTTAACTACAGCATCGGCGTCAATTAAAATTGCACCAAGCAGGCTGGCCTCTGCCTCGGTGTTTTGCGGCGGTAGTTTTGCTCCGTCTGGCCCCATAGTGTTACTACTCTAGCATTTCTGCGGAGCCAAAAATATTGCTAATGGTTTCCAGCGAATCATTTTGTTTTGGCTCGTCTGGCTGCTGCCGTAAAGCTGGTGGTGCCACGCTAGCTTCAACGATGCAATTAATAGTTATAGATAGGCCAGTTGCTTGCTGGATTATGTCGCTGATAATCTGGCGGTTTTTTGAGTCGTTTAAACGCTTCTGGTGGAATGGAAAGCTAAAAGCGAGCGTCAAATTATTACCGTCAAAGGTTGGCACGGCCATTCTAGCTACGCTGTAGAGAGTGTTGTGCTTGGCCTTAATGAGCAGTAGTATTTCTTGCCAAGCGCCATCATCTAGAATTCCTGTTAATTTGGGTATTTCCTGGGCTTCTGGGATGGATTCTGGCTGTGGTTTAGGTGCAGGTTCAGGCCCAGGCCCAGGCGTATCAGGCTTTTTCTCGGCCTTAGGTGGTGCCTTGGCGGCTGGTGTTGGTTTTGCTGCCGCCTGAGCTGGCACAGAGGCCAGAGTAGCTTCTAGCAAGACAATTTCCAACAAACGCTCTGGGTCATGGGCAGCCGGCACCTGGATCAGCTCTTTTAACATCGAGCTGGCTCGAGTCGGTGATAACAGCCCGTCCGCGTCTAATAATTGCTGGCGTAAAGCCTGGGCTAACTGTTTGGCAACTTGAGCCGGGTGGTAGCCGCCCTGCTTGATGTGGGTTAGCTCACTGACCAAGCCTTGGGGATTGCCGTTAGCGACCTGTTCTAGCAGCTGCTGAAGAATATCAGCTGGCGCAATACCTAATATGTTCTGAACGGCTTCGATCGTTACTTTGTCCTGGCTGTTGCGCACCTGATCCAGCAGGCTGATGCTGTCCCGAAACGACCCGTCGCCGTGCAGGGCTATCAATTCCAGAGCGTCAGCCGTAATGTTGATTTTCTCGGTCTCAGCAATCGACTTCAAATGATTTACCGCTTTTACGAGCTCGATCGGGCGGAATGAGTAGCGCTGGGTCCGGCTAATGATAGTTTCTGGCAGTTTGTGGGCTTCAGTGGTAGCTAAAATGAATATGGCGTGCTCTGGCGGCTCTTCGAGGGTCTTGAGCAAAGCATTGAAGGCCTCGCGGGTCAACATGTGGACTTCGTCGATAATGTAGACCTTGTATTTAGCGCTTGCTGGGGCGTTGTGGACTTTATCTCTGAGTTCGCGGATTTCATCAATCCGGCGGTTGCTGGCGGCGTCTATTTCAATAATGTCTAGATGAGTAGCTTCTTCGTCATACTCTAGCCCATTTAACTCATGAGCCAGGATGCGGGCAATGCTGGTCTTGCCGACGCCTCGTGGACCGGTGAACAGATAGGCATGGCTGATTTTGCCGTTTTTCAGGGCATTACTAAGAGCTGTCGTAATATGTTCTTGACCGACGATTTCAGACAACTTCTTAGACCGGTATTTCCGGTAAAGCGCTTTCCCCATATGTAGTAAACAGTATACAGCTTACAGTTGACAGTTTAAGCGTTCTTTTCGCAACAACTGTCGACTGTTTACTGTTAGCTGTCAGCTATAATGCGGCTTCGAGTGCGGCCCACTCGGCGTGGACATCGTCTTCAGGTACGTTGACGCTGACCTGGTCACCGGGCTTGGCTTTGAAGTAAGTCACGCTGGCTAACAGCACGCGGTAGTTCTTATCACCGACTTTGACGTAGTAGTGGCCGTTTTCCTGGGTTAGGACGCCGACCAGCTGTTTGCGAGGAATAGGACCGATTTGCTTGTATAAAAACGCCCCGTCATCAGCGATGGTGAGCTTCAGGATGTCGCCTTGGACTAGCTTGGACTTACTAGCATAATTTGCTGGTACAGGATAGGTCTTGCCATCAGATCCGACCATATTCTGACCGTCAAAGACGCCCTCAATAACCTTGCCAAGCTGGTCTTCCTTGATCAGGTTGGCAGCGGCAGGGTCTTCTCCGACTAAACTCAGCAATAACTCTTTGGCCGCAGCCAAACTAGTTTCTGCTTCTTGTATCAGAGATCTTAGTCTTTTGATTTGTTTTTCTGGTACGTCTGCCATCTCCATGGTCTCTCTTGTAAGTGTTTATTTAGTACACTTCTGGCCTAACCGTACCACGTTCAACTATTCAAGTCAAAAATTGCTGTAAGACCTGTGGAAAACTAAAACCGCCCTGTTAAAGGCGGTTTTAGTTCACGAACAATGTGTTTTAGGATAGTTCGACTGTTGCGCCGGCCTCTTCTAGGGTCTTCTTGGCGGCTTCAGCGTCTTCTTTCTTAGCTTTTTCTAGAACTGTTTTAGGCGTACCATCGACTACAGCCTTGGCTTCGCCAAGTCCGAGTCCGGTGATGTCCTTAACAGCTTTGATAACTGCTACTTTTTGAGCGCCAGCGTCCTTGAGGATAACATCATACTCGCTCTTCTCTTCGGCTGCTGGGGCGTCACCGCCGGCTGCTGGACCTGCAACAGCCACGGCTGCAGCGGCTGGTTCGATGCCGTATTCATCCTTGAGTATAGTCTTTAGTTCGTTTACTTCGAGAACAGTTAAACCAGTTAACTGCTCTGCGAATTTCTTTAAATCTGCCATATGAATTTCTCCTTCGTCGAAATTAGTTTACAGTTGACAGCTTACAGTTTTGGCGCTTTAACCGTTAACTGTTTGCTGTAAGCTGTTAGCTTTTTACGTTGCTTTAGCTTCTACTCCATCGAGTAGAGCGTGCAAATTACTGCCTAAGCCGCTCATAACGTCGTTCAGAGGCGACATTAGAGTTGCCAATACTTGAGCGATTAACTCGTTCTTGCTTGGCAAGGTGGCTAGGCCTTTGACTTCTTCAGCGCTTAAAAACTTGCCGTCACTTGAGATAGCGCCCACAAATTCAAGTGTTGGCTGAGTTTTAGCAAAATTTGCTAGAACTTGCGCCGGTGCTACTTCGTCGTCGCTGTTAAAAGCATACAAAAGCATGCCGTTCAAAGCGCTGGTATCAACGCCCTTGACGTTATCTGTGCCTTGGATGGCTTTGATCACCAGACGGTTCTTGGCGACTTTTAGGATAGTACCGTTGTCGCGGCCAGTTCGGCGCAGGGCCTGCATGGCTTTGACGGGCGTACCCTGGTAGGCGGCAATTACAGTCATTTTGGAATCGGCCAATAGCTGGCTAACTTCCGCGACGACTTCGTTTTTCTTATCTTTGGTTAAAGCCATTTGACTTCCCCTTTATGAGTAAGTGTATTGAGACAAACCTACGGTTTTCCTTTACCCCACAAAACAGGTTTTGCGGGGGCCCCGTTATCTCATCGCGCCGGCAAAATGGAATACATTTTGGCGGGCTGCTCTTTTCCCTATTTTTTATGAGTTAGTGCCAAGATTTTCGACCAATTAAATCTTCGCATTAGTACCAAAAAACCTCTGTTACCAGAGGTTTCTGTGTGCTCACAAAACAAAAAAGTGTTGATTCGCACCTCGGCGACATAATCAAGGTTCACACCCGTCGCTGTCTTTGGTAACTGAATTATTCTATCTGTTAAAGCGTTATTTGTCAAAAGCTAAACGAAATCAACAGCAATTATACGGATGATGTGTGAGAAATCTCTCAAAAATGTGCTTGACACTGCTTAAGCCAAGGCGTACATTCGATAATTGTGATACACCAAATCCACACCACTATCTGCAATATGATGCAATACCGCAAGCTCGGTTTTGTGCTAATTGCGGATAAATAATGGTTGGAAATCTGTAGCACGAAAATAATACAAGCAAAAACAAGCCGGATTCCAACCAAAGGAGTCCGGCTTTTAGCTTAAGGAGGCTAATGTGTATAAACCAAAAAGACACAAAGTAGGCAGCCAAGTAAAAAACGACATACGGTCAGCGGCCCGGCAGCTTGCTGAGGATAGGCTGCAGTGTGAAGCCCAGGGTGAATTGAGCTTGGATGCTGAAGCAAGTGCTTGGGCATTTGATGGGCTGGGGGCTGAATTAATGCGCAAGAAATCTGGCGGCAACTCTAGGGCGCAACTAGCACGTATGGTTTTAGTGGAGAGTCAGCGCATGGAAGTATTAATTGACCTCAGGCAACTGGCAATAGAAGAAAATCAGCTTGCCTTACATTAGAAAACTAAGTATAAGTATCGAACGGAATTGAGGATTATGTCGCTAAAAAGAGAAGACCTACTGGAAAAACAAGCTCAAGAGGGGCGTGAATCGTATACTGATGATCAGCTTCGAGTACACGAAGAGCTTTCTACGCTTTATGACAGGGTAAGTGACGAAAAAGCAAAACGAGGTCATTTAACTCCCGCCGAGTTGCTGAGAATGGATCTTGACCTCTTTGGTGGGAGCGTACTTCATGCATCTGGCATGGAAGTAGAAGAAGCTTAACTTAGCTGCTGGAGTTTGAACTGGGTGTAGCGTTCGGCGGCTAGACGAGTCAGCTCCTCGTTCTCGCCTTGGTTTACGAATTTCATGGCTTCAGCCAGCATGGGATGTACCTCAGCGAGCTTTTCATGCATATCCAGCACTAATTTGCGATAGCCTGGGTGTCCTTGGGGACTGGTACGAAGCTCATGTAGGTGGAAAGCCTCACGGGCATTGTAAGTAACCTTCCAGCGCATTTTGTGACCGAGCAGCGTGGCGTACTGGGCTTCTAGGCTGTAACCTTTGGCCTGGAGTTTGCTGTATAGCTTAAGGCTCAGGTTAAAGCATTCCTCAAACTGTTCAGATAGCCCAGCCTCCTCGACAAGCTTAGGCATATCAAAACCATAGCGAGGTGTCAGGAGCTGCCATTCCAAGTCATCTACCATGCGGTGCCGCTGCAAATCCCGGAAAATGCCGTAATCGCACACCAAATCCCAGCTATAATGGGCTTTTTCTAGCGCCCTGCCCGGCTTGTGCCGGCGATTCAGCCGCTCTCCCATATAAGCGTTGAAAACTTCCTCTTTGCGCTCAATTGGCCACTTTTCAACTTTCGCCTGGATAGTTTTAAGCGGCAGGCTGCTGTGTTCGTAGAGCATGTCCGAGATTAAGTCCATTTCGTTGCGGGGCCAAAATGACGTTAGCTGGACGGCATCGGTTTCATCGGCGTGATTGTCAGGCAAATGCTTGGCGGCTAGAGCCCGCACGTTCGCGTTCGTGGTGGCTTTATAGGCGATCATAGCGCCGCCGCGGTCAGGTTTGTCAGCTCGTTCTAAGAAAGTCGGGATCACTTTCCGGCTGTGATCGAGTATTTTTTGTCCGGTTTGTCTGGCCTCGGGCAGCTCATCTGCTTGCAAATGCATAATCAGGCTCTCTAGGGCTTGGCCAGAGGCATAGATTCCCACAGTTGACTTAGTGGCCACGGGCAAGACCGGCCGGATAGCATCGCAGGCCTGGGCACGGATGGCGCCTTGCCAAGCCATATCCTGTTCTGCCTCAGGAACGTTGCTTTTAATGCGAACATAATCGGTCAGCTTATGAACCATTTCCGAATACAGATCAAAGATTCGATCGATGGTTTCTTCGTACACTCCCGCAGTTTCTTCGTCAAAATGATCGGGCGTGTAGTATTTGTATTTCCCATCCGCGTCCTTCTGATCAAAATATATGTATCGGGTTGACTGCTCTAGATACGACGCTAAACGGCCCCACTCTAGCTTCTTGGTCAGCAAATTCGAGGCGCCTTCCACAACAAAGTGCTCACCAACTAATTGTTGGACGGAATCATCGCCGTAGGCGGTGATTACACGGTGCAGCAGCTTCTCATCCCTGCCCATGGCTAAGGCGAATTCGTCGAGTATAGTTACCCGCATATCATCACCGCGCCGACTGAGGCGAGCCATAGCTGCAGCTATGGTCAGAGGACTGAACTTACTAGTAAAAGCATAGACATTGTCGTCTAAGCTAGTCACGGCGTCTTTCAGATAATCCGCGCCTGCCGGCGTAACTTGGTACCCTGTCTCAGTTTTGGAGACGTATGGGTTATCAACTTTCGTAGCCAAAACCTTGGTTGGTTTTTTTTCACTCTTCGGCGGCAGTAGAGGCTCGATACTCTTCCACAAATGATCATGGACGGTATCGATATCCATGAGTTTACCGCTGCGAACGCAATCAATGCGGGCAAAATCCTTGGGGAATAATTGAGTCATGTCATCGTAGACTTCCACCGAGCGTTTCATATGATTTAAATCAGCTTCGTGGATATCACGTTTTTTGTCGGTATAGCCGCGCTTTTCCTTTTGGTCGACTAATTGCTGGCCGGTTTCGGCCGGTACTCTCAGAACTACGCTACGATCTGGCCGGGGAATATTTAACATTTGGAATTCTAGATTATCAAGCCAGACAAAATAACCGCGCCGTTCCTCGGAATTGGCAAATTTGGTGCCCTGGTGGGCCATGCTAGAGCCGGTAAAGCGATTGGACAGTACGACTTTGCCTTCACTTAGGGCTTGTCTGATCTTAGGCGCGGCTTGGTAACGGTCAAGCGCGTAGAATAGCGAGCTGGTGTAGGGCCCTACTTCTTCAGCCGTGCCGTAATTGCCGTTTAAATATTCTCGGACAAAGAAGCTGGACGGGTCGTCATATTGCGGGAAGTCAAAGGTGGCGATGTCGTAGCCTTCGTGTTCTAACCGCTCGGTGAGCTTTTTGAACTGTGTGCCCTTGCCTGAGCCGTCAGTGCCTTCAATAACCAGGAAAACACCTTTGGTTTCAGGGCGTGCGGAATTATCCTTTTTGAGTTTCATCGCGCTTTTAAACCTTGGATTTGCTCCGGCAGGCTGCGGCGGTCTTTGTAGGCCCTGGGCAGCATTTGCTGAGGTGTCCAGGTTGCCATGATTTCTTCCAGGTCCGTGCCTGTCTGGTACTTGCCGCTCATACCGTCATCACGGCCCTCGCCGTAATTACCTTCTACAGGCCCGGTTTCATGGAAAACAGCCTGGGCTATACGCTCGCCGACTGGCAGAAGGACGGTCTCATGCTCATTTAAGTTATAAATCTCTAGAGTTAAGCGGTTAATATAGCCTGGATCTACCCAACCAGCGTCAAAGCAAACAGCTATACCGTTGCGCCCCCAGCTAGATCGGGATTTAACTTCGTAGGCGCCGGGCGGCTTGATGCCGAAGAATTCATGCGTATGGGCGAGTATGCGCTCGCCTGGCTTCAGTGGGATCACTGGATGGTCGGCTGGAATGCCTTCGAGCAAGCGGACGCCATTGGCTGTTGCCCAGTCTTGATGAGGAACGGCCTGGTGGACATCCCCGAAATAGCGTTTGACGTCGGTTTCATCGAATGGGTTATAGACATAGCCTCTTTTGGCTTGGCCAGTACGGTAATAATAGAAGCCCAGAGTCACATCCAGGCTGGCATGGGAAATGTGCTTTGGTTCAAGCGGCACGCAGACAATATGTCCTTCTTCTAGCGCCTGTTTAATCTGTGTATTGCTAAAGACTCCCAAGAAAACTCCTTTGTTTCGATCATATTGTACGTGGCGTCAAATGTATGACGCAAGCATTAGCACAATAATACAACTAGGCTGCTGAAGTTTTTGTGACTGAACTGATCTTCTTAATTATTTTCTGATGGATGTCGTCTATTTCGCCTTTAGCGTCAATTGTAGCTGTTTTTGCTCCGAGTTCAGCATGCTTCTGCAGGAAGTCTAATCCTGCCGCATAACCATCTAATACCCGCTTGTGATAGTCAGGTCCTTTTGATTCAAAATAATCCTTAGCGCCGCGCTTTTTACGGCGGTCACCAATGGTTTTGCCAGGCGCGGTCAAAAACAATAAAAGGTCTATTTGCCAGCGCTTCACGAGGGCTTCGCAGGCACTAAAGGCCAGCTTAATCTCGACCAATTGGCTGCCGTAACCGTTATAAGCGACTATTGCTAGCGGGCTGCGGTCTATAATTACGACCTCTCCTGCAGCCTTCCGCTTTTGGATATCTTCCGCTAGAGCCGCTCCCATGGCCAAGGAAATAAATAAGTCAGTTTCAGCTGGTCGTGGTTGCTGTGACAGCGAGACTTTTCGAAGCTCCTCGCCGATCAGTGTGCCGCCTGACGATCTGGTTACATGGACTTTTCGCCCTTTGGACTGGAAATACTCAGCTAGTAACTTGACCTGAGTTGTTTTTCCCACCCCATCTGGACCATCGAGCGCAACTACAAAACCCTTATTTGCCATAAAGCCATTCTACAGTTCGTTCGCGGAAACTGGAATACTTGGGCCCATAGTTGTGGTTACGAAGATTGATCGTACGTAGCCGCTTTTTACGCTAGCGGGCTTGTTGGACTTGATACTGGCCAGGATTGCCTGGACGTTTTCCGCCAGTTTGTCAGCGCCAAAGCTGACCTTACCAGCCCCGACATGGACAATTCCAGTACTGTCGACACGATATTCTACACGGCCAGCTTTAGCTTCCTTAACAGCTTTAGCCACATCAGGTGTAACCGTACCGCTTTTCGGGTTTGGCATCAGACCTTTAGGTCCTAGTACACGTGCGTATTTGCCTAGTTTAGGCATCATAGCTGGTGTGGCCACTAAAACGTCAAAATCTATCGTTCCCTTATCAAGTTGCTGCAGGAACTCATCACCGCCGGCCACATCTGCACCGGCTTTTTTGGCGGCAGTCACATCATCGACATCAGCTAGCACTGCTACTCGGACAGTTTTGCCAGTTCCGGCCGGCAGGACGATGGTGTCGCGAATATTTTGATCAGCTTGCTTAGGATCGACGCCCAGTCGGACGTGCAGCTCAATTGTGGCGTCGAACTTCACGCTAGAAGTCTTGATTGCCAACTCCAGGGCATCGCTGACGGTGTAGGACTTGTCTTTCTCGATTAGCTCGGCGGCTTTTCGGAAGTTTTTGCTGCGACGCTCTAAGCGGGAGTGGGCTGGCTTAACAGCTTTTTTAGGTTTAGCGTCGGTCGATTCTTCCGTTTTTGTAGCTTTACGGACTTCTTTTGCTTGCTTTTCCTCGACTTCAGCTACAGCCTTCGCGCTGCGCTTTCCAGCTTTAGCCAGGCCAGCCTTGCTGGCAGTGACTCCGTCGCTAGAACTTAGTTCTTCGTTCTCAGTTCTCTGTGTCTGAGTACCTTGGCTTTTTTCTGAGATCTTAGAACTAAGATCTAAGATCTTGTCCAGTTTTACTTCTTCTGCTTGGCTATCTGCTTGAACCGCAGTTTTATTACTTTTTTCAGTAATCCCATTTTTAGTCTCCTCGACTTCTGGTTTAACTTTTTTTACAGTTTTCTTTGCCGCTATTTTTTTGGTAGCTGGCTTCTTGTCCTTCGTATCTGCCATGATGGCTCCTTTCGTGGTGGTAACGTCCGCATTAGGTGGACTCCCACAAATTTGTTAATTAATCGACTGGCAACCCAGTGGGGTAAAGCAGAGGATTATCCGGTTCCTGAGCCATAATAACTCCTGGATATACCTGCGGGTAACTTACTAATTTGCCTTCAATCCAACGCTTACCCTCCCAAGGCTGGACAGGTGGAGGTATTAAATCTGAGACAGTTTGAGTAAGCAGCTCTGCTGCCTGGATGACGCGCCGTCTTAGTTTATGGGCTTGTTCGGTATCTATCTGATTGAGCGCGTCAATAATTAAAGGTAAAGCTAAAGTTCCAGCTTCTACCTTTCGCACGGCTTCAGCAGTCTCTTGATTTAAATTGCTTATAATCTCACCAGCTTCAATTGAGCTACTATACGGGGTGTACATTTATTCTATCTCCACACCCATGCTGCGGGCAGTGCCGGCAACCATTCTCTTAACAGCTGCAATGTCGTCAGTATTCATGTCCTGGGCTTTTTCCTCGGCAATTTGCGTTAATTGGGCGTCAGACAACTTCTTGCTGACTTTCTCTGTATTAGGCCGGCCTGAAGCTTTCTGGATGCCCAGGGCTTTACGGATACGGTCATCGGTTGGCGTGCCAACAAAGCGCCAATCCATGCTGCGGTCTTCATAAATCGTAATGTGGACCGTTAGATCCTGACCCATATGGTCTTGTTTAGTAGCTTCATTAAACGGTGTGATGAAATCCATCATATTAACACCGTGTTGACCAAGGGTACTGCCAACAGGAGGCGCAGCACTTGCCTGGCCGCCTTTAATTCTCATCTTTAAATTAGCTTTAACGACTTTCGCCATTGAGTTCTCCTTGTACTAAACCGTTGAAGCGAACGGCATTAGTGCGTAACCGATCTAGTCTACTACAAACTACCCCTGTTGTCTAGGGTCGTCGATGACAAATTTTACCTCAGTTGATTCAAGCATCAAAGATATCGCTTCGTTTTCAAATTGATTAGCCCGTCTAGTAGTTATTAATGCACCTGCCAGTGTTGCAACACCTGCAGCTGCAGGTAGCATATCGTCAACGCTAACTTCATCCTGCATTACTTCAGCGCCAACCCAGCCTATTGTGAGGCCAGACACCATAAATAAACCCCGCCCCCATAACAATAATCGCTTTGATTTACCATGAAGAGCATCTACTTGCTGCTGGAGTTCATCATTTGACATGAAACGAGGTGATTCAACCATGCTAGACTCGTTTTACCTGAAGTGAGTCGAGTTCGACGGGGGTTTCGCGGCCGAACATGTTGACCAGGACTTTGAGCTTGCCTTTTGTCACGTCAACTTCGTTGATACTGCCGTCAAAGCCTTTGAACGGCCCGTCAGTAATGTTAACGACTTCGCCGATTTTGAAGTCGATCTTGTGTTTCGGCTCTTCGCGGCCCATGCGCTTCATGATCTTTTCCATTTCGTCTTCAGAAATTGGAGTTGGTTCCGAACCTGATCCTACGAAACCTGTAACAGACGGCGTATTGCGGACGATGTACCAAGCGTCTTCAGACATTTTCATCTGAACCATCACGTAGCCTTGGAAAATTCGCTTCTCGACTACTTTGCGCTTCCCGTTTTTGACCTCGATCATCTTTTCCTTAGGCACAAGCACCTGGAAAATCTTGTCGCCCATATCCAAGCTATCGGCCCGCTGGCGGATAGATTCAGCTACTTTTTCCTCGTAGCCGCTGTAGGTATGGATGACATACCACTGTTTCTGGGAATCATAACGTTTGTTCATAAGGTAACTCCTCTCGTCGTTAAAGTACGGAGTACAGAGTACGTAGTACGGTCGGTGCTTACGACTCCGTACTCTGTACTAGGTACTCTGTACTGATGTGAAATGTAATGAAACATCATCCGAGTATCACATTTCTAAATAATTTATCGAGTCCGTAGTCTACCAGTGCTACCATGCCGCCAAAGATTATGGCAAAGACTAGGACAGCAAGAGTCAATTTGGTTGTTTCCTTGCGTGATGGCCAAGTGACTTGGCGGAGCTCCTGCCAGGCTTCAACAAAGAACTTAGGGAAAATCCGGCGTTTTTTAGCCAAGAAACGCCCGGCTTTGTTGTCTGGTAGTTTGACAGGATGGTATTCCCGAGCCCCAAAACGTCCAGCGGCACCTAAAGGTGCGGAGGCTTTAGCCGCAGTCTCACGGATACGACGGGTTTTAGGCTTGCCAGGCTCAGCTGATTTCTCAGCTCGCTCCCTGACGGTTTCAACTTTTCTGATTCGCCGTTTAGGCTTTTGGTCGGCCACGTGGCCTCCTAAATTTTCAAACATTATGGTTGGTAATTTTGGAAACTCGATTTTGGAGAATTCTCTAGCCTGAAAATTTTGGCGGCTAAATCTCCCAATTTAAAAAACTACCATGATGGTAGTTCCGAACAAGTCAATACTAGCACAAGCATCCAGCGCTATCAAGAGTCTTACTGAAGGTTCGGAATAAAGATCGTAAACGTCGAGCCTTTGTTTAGCTCGCTTTCCATTTCAATCTCTGCGTGGATCAGCCGGGCCAGTTTCAGGGTTACGTAGAGACCGAGGCCAGTGCCGTTGTTTTGTCGGGTTCTGAAATCTTCACTTCTGAAAAATTTGTCAAAGACCTTTTCCTGATCGGTTTTGCTGATGCCGATACCTGTGTCGCTGACATAAACCTCAACTCCGCCTTGTTTGGCCCGCGAACCTATAGTCACAGAGCCTTTTTCTGTGTATTTAACGGCGTTAGTTATGAAGTTCTGTAGGATCTCTCTGACGTAGAGCTTGCTGGATTTCAATAACTCCAGATGCGGATCGGTTTCGACTCGGATTTCCAAGCCCTTGGCTTCAGCGTCTTTTCTGTAAGTTGCTACCAGGTCTTCGACTAACTCATGGGCGTTGATTGGCTCTATCTCAACGGCTAGCTTGCCGCGTTCTGCACGGGATAATGTTGCTAAATCGTTGATCATACCTGACAAGAAATTGATCTGGTCATGGGCTTGTTTAAGCGATTCAGTTATGACAGGGTTAGCCACGCCCGATTTCGCGAATAAGAGCTGGGCGTTACTGATGTTGCCTTCGGAAATAGCGATTGGCGTGCGCAATTCGTGGCTAGCCACGCTAATAAACTCGTCGCGTTCTTCCTCCAACGATTTTTCGCGGGTTATATCGCGAAGCAGTATGACCCAGCCTTTCGTGCCCCTTTTTCCGTAACCTAAGCGCACAGGCGCGATACTAACGTAAACATTTATGTTGTCCCCGCCCGGATATTTAATTTTCCAGTCTCTAGATGCAGTTGAAGACTTTGTTTCGGTAATAATCCGGCGCAGGTCAATTGGCTGATTGTTCTTATCAACCATTTTTAGGACTTCGGTAATGAGCTTGCCGGTAATGGTGTTATTGATGTCTAATATATTCAATGCGGCGCCGTTGCTGACAACAACTTTATTACTCTCGTCTATAGCAATAACACCGTCACCCATGCTGTTTATAAGACTCGTGAGCCTCTCACGTTCCAATTCAGCATTTTCTACGGCGGACCTAGTCGTAGGTTCAGACATGTTCTTATTATTACATATCGCTAGTGTTTACGACCGCCATAAGTTGCGGCCGGTGTGTTCTCATTTGCTTTCGAATTGCTGGCAGATCTGGGACATACTGTACCAGTCCAGTCCAGAACTTCGGCCCATGAGCCATAATTTTGGTGTGGTTTAGCTCATGCAAGATAACGTAATCAATTAAATCCCAAGGCAATTGCATCAAGAAACAATTGAGGACTATTTCCTGGCGATGGTTGCAGCTACCCCAGCGGCTTTTGAGCCGTTTTACTTCGATTGATCGAACCTTAAAGTTATGGGTATCAGCTAGTTCACGCACGCGGTTTGGCAGATAATCTTCTGCTTCTGCCTTCAGGGCCCTGACACCAGCTTTGTTGGCGGCTTTTTGAGCCTCACTAGAGTCTGGCGATAAGCCTTCGGGTATCGTCACGGTAATAATTTGGTTACGCGTCCTTACGGTTGGCTTGCTGACACTGCCCGGCTTAAAGAATAACTGGTGCCGGCGGCCGATCTGCGCCCCATGCTCTAGATTTTTAACCGGTACCCTTTGTGAGATTAGCCAGTCGGACTTTTGGACCGCGAAGTCGATCGCGGCCTTGTATGGCGCCCAGACTGGCAGCGTAACCCGAATCTGGCCGGTCGCTGCGATGCTCAAGCGTATATTTCGGACTCCACGGCGCTTGTATAGCGTAACTTCGCCTATATCAGGCAGCTCAACTTTTTTA
>CAYXCB010000018.1:0-17979 GCA_964463635.1 uncultured Candidatus Saccharibacteria bacterium | reverse complement strand
GCATGAGTATTGGGGCTAACCGCTTTAAAGGCATACGGGCGGCTTTGCTGTATGACCAGGAGTCGGCCCGTAGCTCGCGCAATGACGACGACAGTAACATAGCTTGCTTGCCGGCTAATATACGTGCTGACCAAGCAAGCCAGATCGTGGACACTTGGCTGAAAACGCCCTTTGCAGCCGCGCCGCGCTTCAAGCGCCGAATCGCTGAAATGGATGAACTGAGTTAGCATGCCTGTTATTTGCCCGGCGGTATTAGCAAAAGACCAGCACGACTTTCGCGAACAAATGGAGCGGATCGCCCATTTTGCCGAGAGGATACAGATTGACCTGACAGATGGGCTGTTTGCCGTATCTAAAACTGTTGCCCTAGAGCATGTTTGGTGGCCGCACAGTATCCCCGCCGATTTGCACCTCATGTACAAGCGGCCAGACCTTTATCTGGACCAGATCATTAGGCTCGGGCCGTCTTTAGTTATTATCCATGCTGAGGCTGAAGGCAGTTTTACGCCGTTTGCCCAGAAATTACACGAAAAGGGTATAAAAGTCGGTGTGGCGCTACTAGAAGACACTAAACCTGAAGAGATTACACCTGCCCTCAAATATATCGATCACGTTTTAATTTTCTCTGGAAATTTAGGGCATTTTGGTGGCCAGGCCGACCTCAAACTGCTTGATAAAGTTAATAACCTTAAGCAAATCAAACCAGAACTCGAAATTGGCTGGGATGGCGGTATTAATGATCGGAATATCAAGAAGCTAGCTGAGGGCGGCGTTGATGTGCTTAACGTCGGTGGATTCATCCAAAAAGCCGATGAACCAGAAGCTGCTTATGCTACACTTAATAAGATAGTAGAGACCACCAATGACACAAAAACTAAGTCTTGAACAACTCCAGCAAAAAGCCACTGATATACGCCAGGATATTATCCGGATGCTGGAGCATGCCGGCAGCGGCCATAGTGCCGGCCCATTAGGCTTGGCCGATATTTTTGCGGCCCTTTATTTTGATATCTTAAAACATGACCCTAAAAAGCCCGAGTGGAATCAGCGAGACATTTTGCTGCTATCCAATGGCCACTGTGTTCCAGTGCGCTACGCCACGATGGCACATGCTGGCTATTTTGACCGTAAAGAACTGATGACGCTGCGCCAGCTAGGCTCGCGGCTGCAAGGACATCCAGAAAGGCTGAAACTGCCCGGGATGGAAAACACCAGCGGACCCTTAGGCTGCGGCCTCAGCCAAGGGGCTGGTATGGCTCTGGCCATGCGTATGAACAAAGACCACCACCGGTGGGTTTATGTCGTGATGAGCGATGGTGAGCAGAATGAAGGCAATGTCTGGGAAGCTGCCATGCTGGCTGCCAAATACAAGCTGAATAACATTATTGCCATAACTGACCGTAATAACATCCAAATTGATGGGCCAACTGAGGTTGTTATGCCGCTGGAGGACCTAAAAGCTAAATGGGAAGCCTTTGGCTGGCATGTCATTGAAATTGACGGCAATAACATGGAGGCAGTCATCGACGCCGCTGCTATGGGCCGAGCAGTCGTTGAAAAGCCGGTCATGATCATAGCCCATACGATTCCAGGTAAGGGTGTGGATTTCATGGAATATGATTTCCATTGGCATGGCATGCCGCCGAACCATGAACAGGCCAAAGAAGCCCTGCACGAACTACGAACGCTCAAGGGCAAGATTACCGGAGAGCATGAATGATGTACCATCTCGTCGAGGACATACTAGCTAAAGACCTCAAACAGGAGGCTACTCGCAAAGGCTTTGGCCGCGGCTTGCTAGAAGCCGGCCAGAAAGACGAAAACGTCGTCGCGGCCTGCGCGGATTTAACAGCTTCCACCTCAATGGATTTATTCGCCAAGGAATTCCCGGATAGGTTTATCGAAATTGGCGTAGCTGAGCAAAACCTTGTCACTGTCGGTTCCGGTATGGCAGCCATGGGCAAGATCCCTTTTGTCAGCTCCTACGCTGCTTTCAGTCCTGGACGCAACTGGGAACAAATCCGCACCACGATTTGTCTAAATGAACAGCCAGTCAAAATTGTCGGCTCCCATGCCGGTGTTTCGGTCGGCCCGGACGGCGCTACCCACCAGATGTTAGAAGACGTCGCCTTGATGCGAGTGTTGCCTAAGATGGTGGTAATCGTTCCTGGCGATAGTATTGAGGCGGCTAAAGCGACACTGGCCATGGCTGAAGATAAAAAATCACCAGGTTATTTACGGCTAGGCCGGGCTGATTCGCCAGTATTTACGACAGACAGTACACCGTTTGAAATCGGCCGTGCTTATGTCTATGCCCACGGAGGCGACATCACTGTTATTAGTACCGGACAGATGACCTACCAAGCGTTAGTAGCAGCCGAGAAATTGTTCAAAGACGGCATTGACCTAGAAGTAATCCATTGCCCAACCATTAAGCCTCTGGACGCTGCCACGATTCTGCAAAGTGTGCAGAAAACTAAGCGAGTTATAACGATTGAAGAAGGCCAGATTGCGGGCGGTCTGGGCGGCGCAGTGGCAGAATTACTTGGCGAAGAGTTCCCGGCGCCAATCAAACGCCTAGGGATCAAGGATAGATTTGGGGAATCCGGCAAACCAGATGAGTTACTAGATCACTTTGGCTTAACAGCCAAGCACATAGCTATTGCTGCCCATGAAATGATGAAAGAGCACAAGTAATGGCGCTGACGCTAGACCAGATGCGGGAAAACTGCGCTAGGGCCAGAAAGGCCATGAAACGGGCTCGCAAAGAGCACTTTGCTCTGGGCGCGTTTAATCTCGACAATCAAGAAACCCTAATCGCTGTGGCCCGGGCAGCTGCTGCCAAAAAGGCGCCAGTCCTAGTAGAGATTAGCCAGGGAGAGGTTGAGGCTCTAGGGCTCGAGAATGTCCGCGATATGGTCGACAACTATATCGAGCAATACGGCATAGAAATGTACATTAATCTCGACCATTCGCCATCGGTTGACGCGGCCTTTGCCGGCATAGAAGCCGGCTTCGAATTTATCCACATTGATATTTCCCAGGCTAAAAAAGACGCCACCGAAGCAGAAATCATCAAAGGTACCAAAAAAGTCGTTGAGTACGCCAAAGTCACTGGCGCGCTGGTAGAAAGCGAGCCGCATTACTTCGGCGGTTCATCCAACTTACACACCGAAAAAATTGACTATGATGAAATAAAAAAGACGTTTAGTACACCAGAAGACGCTAAGGCTTTTGTCGAGGCTACGGGCATAGATACCTATGCGGCGGCAGTCGGCAACTTGCATGGCAAGTATCCAGTTCCAAAGAAGCTCGACCTCGAACTGCTTAAAACTATCCGAGCTGCCATAGACTGTAATATTTCGCTGCACGGCGGCAGCGGTACGCCTGGACATTATTTTGAAGAAGCTGTCAGAATTGGCATTAGCAAAATTAATATTAATTCCGATATGCGCGTGGCTTATCGAAATACTCTGGAAAAAGTGCTCAAGGAAAACCCAACCGAATTCGCCGTTATCAAGCTGATGGACGAGGTTATTGATGCCGTCCAGAAGGTTGTTGAAGCCAAGATTGATATGTTTAACGCCAGTGGTAAAGCTATGGTAGACTAATCATGAAATGGGTGGGGATACAAAAATGAGTCAGTTAGATGTACTAAGTGTTGGCGATATCGTCACCGATGCTTTCATCAAGCTGCAAAACAACCAAGCGGTTAGTTTTGAGAATGACCACGGCAAGTGGCTGGCGATGCCGTTTGCCCAGAAAATTCCCTTTGACCACGCTGAAGTCATTGAAGCCGTCGGCAACGCGGCTAATGCCAGTGTTTGTTTTGCTCGGCTCGGGCTAAATAGCGGCCTGGTCGCTAATGTCGGCGAAGATCAGCATGGCCGCGACATGATAAATGCCCTGCATGCCAACAAAGTTGATAGCCGGTTTGTCCATATTAACCCGGGCCGCAAAAGCAATTATCACTACGTGCTTTGGTACAAGGAAGAACGCACTATCCTGATCAAACACGAGGAATACGATTACCAGTGGCCGCCAATCAGAGCAAACGAGCTGCCAAAGTGGATTTATTTCAGTTCAATCAGCAAAAACGCCCTGGAGTACCATGACCAGCTATCGGAATGGTTAGAGGCCAACCCGGGAGTAAAACTAGCCTTTCAGCCGGGGACTTTCCAGATTGATACTGGTATTACAAGGCTAGCCAAACTATACCAGCGGACAGAGGTACTCTTACTTAACCGTGAAGAAGCAGCCGAAGTTTCAGGCGGTAACGCTGAGGATATTAATGATCTGTTCGCTAAACTTCACGCCATCGGGCCAAAGATTGTCGTAATCACCGATGGGCCGGCCGGAGCTTACGCGTCGGACGGCCAGGCTAAATACAAAATGCCGCCGTACCCAGATCCTAAACCGCCATATGAGCGCACCGGTGCTGGCGATGCTTTTGCTTCGACTTTTGTCGCCGCGTTAATTAAAGGCAATACGCTGGAAGGCGCCTTGCAGTGGGCGCCGATCAATTCCATGAGCGTGGTTCAGAAAGTTGGCGCCCAGGCCGGACTTCTGATCGAGGACGATATCGAAGCATTACTCAAACAAGCACCCCCGAACTACGAAGCCGAACAAATTTAGATAGTTCACTGCTTTTCTTAGTGACTGACCAATGTTATGCTTATGTTAACTATGAGTCGTGTACTTTCGGAACTGCTGGGCGTAACTGAGCTATTATTTAAACTTGATTTGCAGCGTTTAGAATCAGCCAGCGGTCGGCCTAGTATTGATGTCCGCTTGACGGCTGAAATCATCGGCAAAGTCCAGATGAAAACCCGTGAGCTAGGTCTAGACCCCAGGGACAGTACAGGCCGTGAAGTCTATTATGCCCTCATGAACTTGGTCAAACTACACGATAGTTTCTTGTCCAAACGAATTGGTCTGGATCCAGACGACACCGTCGACAAGCAACTTCACAAAATTCGCGATGCCGCGCTTCAGGTAGACATACCACGTTCAAGCTGGGTGCTCAAGCATAGTGCTGCCAAGCGCCTGATAAAGGCCCATCCGCCGAAGCAGGCTATGAAACTATTAGGCTATAAATCGCTTGATTCGATGCTAAAACGCGAGCCAATGCCAGAATTATTCGCTGCCGTTCGTCTCGTGGAGTCCGAAAACTGGTATGAAAGTTTTATAGCCAGCTATAAACATCTAACGCCTATGGATTTTGAAGTTCGCAAGATCGAGATTAAAATTCCTGACGGCAAGAAATGGCACACAGCCGCCGAAAAATTTGTGTCGCGACACCGGCACAATATTCTGACCGTGAGGGAGCTTGGCGCTATCTTGATACTGCCTGTCGAGCTGCCTAAACAAATTGGTCTGACGATTACGTTGCTGCCGCTAGTGCTGCACCATATTAATGAAATCCGTCTGTACTCAGCTTTTTACAAACTTCATCAAATGCGGCCTAATTTCGGCCAAGTCATTGCTGGTTCATTGCTGCATGACGTCGGAAACCACGTTGGCATGGCGGGGCACAAAGTCCACTGGCGGGTAGTTAGCCGGCATTTCGGTAGGGCTGAGCACCACCCTGAGGTGCTAGAGCCTCATGTAGTAGCTGATGACCTGCTATGGCGCAAAGCCGAGGAAGTGCTGTATAAAATCGAACCGGCGCTTTATTTTTGGTACGACTTGGATTATGTAGCCAGTCCGGAACCAGGCCGACCCCTTAGTTTCAATCTGATGGACATGGCTATTAATACCCTTAATAACATAAGCTACGACCAGCGAGTCTACGGGCACTTTCAGGACGGCTTGTGGAATGAACTTTATATTCGCTACTTGGGACAGCCGGCTCTAGAAAGCCATGTCCTGAAACAGCTGGACTACGAAACCACGGCCCCGGAAGTTTTGGCGATGATGAGGCGAAATTAAAGTATGTATCAAATTTGTATATCTGGGGCGGCTAAAGGCCATAGCGCAGAAGAAGGCCGAATCCTGGCAACTGCGGCTGGCCGGGCGCTAGCCAAATCCGGCCACAGTTTGCTGACTGGCGCTACGGTTGGCCTGCCCAATGATGCCGCCGAGGCCTACAAAGCCGCTGGCGGCAAGATGAGCGTAGGTTTAAGCCCAGCCGCCAGCAAAATTGAGCACGTTATTAAGTATCGGCTGCCAACCGAGGCCTACGACACCATTTTGTTTACCGGCTTGCACTACATTGGCCGCGATAGCTTATTGATTACTTCAGCTGACGCCGTACTTAGTATTGGCGGGCGCTTGGGTACGCTGCATGAATTTACAATCGCCATGGAAACAGATACTCCAATTGGCTTCTTGCAGGGCGCCGGCGGAATTAGCACTGAGATCATGGATATCCTGCATGCTGCCGGCGAAGGCAAAAGCGGCAATATAATCTTTGAGGAAAGCGCCGACAAACTTATAACCAAGCTAATCGATATGCTCGACATAGACCACAAGAAGTACCACAAACTTTATTCTTGATACAATATAAGGATGTCTTCGTTTAAGCTAAGATCTGACTATAAGCCGACTGGCGACCAGCCGTCAGCGATTGCTCAATTGACCGAAAATTTAGAAAAGGACGTTAAAGAACAAACATTATTGGGTGTTACCGGCTCTGGCAAGACGTTTACGATGGCCAATGTCATACAGAATATCCAAAAGCCCACACTGGTACTCAGCCACAATAAAACCCTAGCCGCCCAGCTATACAACGAGTTCAGGAATTACTTTCCGAATAATGCCGTCCATTACTTTGTGAGTTATTTCGATTACTACCAACCTGAAGCCTATATTCCTAGATCCGATACCTATATTGAAAAGGATTCACAGATAAATGAGGAAATTGACCGTTTGCGACATGCCGCCACTGACGCACTGCTAACTCGCAGGGACGTCATTATTGTGGCTAGTGTTAGCTGTATTTATGGCATCGGCTCGGTAGAAGATTACGGCAATATGGCCATCACGGTTAAGCAGGGCGAACGGAGGATCCGTGACAAATTTCTGCGTCATTTAACAGATATCCAGTATCAGCGTAATGATATTGACTTTCATCGCGGCACATTCAGGGTTCGCGGTGATGTCGTGGATGTTTTCCCGGCTGGTGAGGAAGTGGCCTATAGAATTGAGTTTTTTGGCGACGAGATTGAACGGATCACCAAAATTGACCCGTTGACAGGGGAAATACTAGCAAACCTGGATGAGGTCAGGGTTTTTCCGGGCAGCCATTATGTTACGCCGCAAGAAAAGTTAAAGGTTGCTCTGGGCAAGATTGAGCATGAGTTAGACGAGCGGCTTCATTATTTCAACCAGCACGGCCTGTTACTCGAAGCCCAACGATTGCAGCAACGAACCAGGTTTGATATCGAAATGTTAGAAGAAACTGGTTTTGTAAAAGGCATCGAAAATTACAGCCGCTACCTGACTGACCGCGAGCCAGGCGAACAGCCAGCTACGCTGCTAGATTATTTCCCAGATGACTATTTGCTATTTGCCGACGAATCACACATGACGATGCCCCAGGTTCGGGGTATGTATAACGGCGACAGGGCTCGCAAGGAGGTTTTAGTCGAACATGGATTCCGTCTGCCGAGCGCGTTAGACAACCGGCCGCTGACGTTTACTGAGTTTGAGCGCCATATCAACAAAATTGTTTATGTCAGCGCCACACCGGCTGAATACGAGCTGTCGCGGACGCCTGAGCCAGCCCAGCAGGTTATTCGACCAACAGGCTTGACTGACCCGGATATTGAAGTCAAGCCGATTGAGGGTCAAATTGACGATCTGCTCAGTGAAATCAAAGCAACTGTCGATAAGCGCCAGAGAGTATTGGTAACAACCCTTACTAAACGCATGTCAGAGGACTTGACCGAATATTTACACGACTTAAATATCAAAGTGACCTACCTGCATAGCGATGTTGATACTTTAGATAGAACCGACATCTTGCGCGACCTGCGGTTGGGCGTGTACGACGTAGTCGTCGGCATTAACTTGTTGCGCGAAGGCTTGGATTTACCTGAAGTTAGTTTAGTAGCGATTCTGGATGCCGATAAAGAAGGTTTTTTGCGTTCGTCGCAAGCGTTAGTGCAGACAGTAGGTCGCGCGGCCCGTCACGTCGAGGGCCGGGTGATCATGTATGCCGACCGCATTACCAAAAGCATGCATTATACGATTGACGAAACCAACCGCCGCCGGACTATTCAAGAGGCCTACAACAAAGAACACGGCATTACACCAGCTGGTATTTCTAAATTGATTGATAAAGGTATGCGGCCAGACCTTCCAGAAGAAGCTAAGCGGGCTAAACTTGACCTCAAGAAAATTCCAAAAGACGAATACGGCCACCTCATCAAAGATCTAACAGGTCAAATGGATCTAGCGGCTGCAAATCTAGAATTTGAAAAAGCCGCAGAAATCCGTGACATAATCAACGATATCAAAAAGAAACTTTAGGCTTCCGTGATTGCCACCGCGCCTACATATAATCGGCGCCAATCAACAGCATCAAAGTTGTAATCCGTTTGGAGCATTTCCTGTTTTAGGGCTGCCAAGCGGTCGAGTCGATTCCTTTGGTTACGCCATTGTGCCAGTTGTGTATGTGCCCCTTCAGCAGGTAAAACACGGATATTGGTAAAACCGTCCAGAGCAGCACTTTCCTGGTCGGCTTTAGACAAGAAGCTGCCTTTCATATACGTTACAGTACCTCTTGTGTCCGGGTGCATTTTGGCGGCCATTCTGCCTGATTGTCCCCTGGCGAGTGTAGGCATATAGGCCAACTCGCCCAAGAGGCTGAGCGGATGAAAGTTCACTGTTCGGGCACAGGCTCGAAGATGGCCCACCTTGCCATGGCGTACATCGCCTGAAACCATCCGACCCACCAGATCCACTACTGCAGCCCCTTCAGCTCGCGCCGTACCGCGCATTCTGTTTAGGCCACCTCTGGATAATATTTTCCTGAGTATTGGATCAATAATGTCAAAATAAGGCACTTTTCGGTTATGCAGCTCAGCTTGTACAACCGTGCCAAAAGTAGTCATGGCGCCCTCAGAATCAAGCACGGATATAATGCTGGCAGTATCAAAGTCGACATTAGATCCTAAATCATTCAAAAATGCATGTATATGATGAGCGCTTCGTGCTAGCTCTATGCCCGTAAGTCTGCTGAAGAATCGATACCACTGCACTGGGGTGGTAGGTGTTTTAATCGCTTCACCTTCGCCCTCATGTGAAAGTAGTACAACAGGGTAGCCTTCTTCCAGGGCAGGCTTAACAAAGTCTTCAATAAATATGCCGCCTTTCGCGCTAATTGTCCAAGGCATTGTCCCTACAAGCGGAACGCGACTGACCCTATCTTTGCCATGATATTTTGCATTTGGCTCGGCGATTAAGGCTATTCGGCGGGCATGGTCAGAATATTTTACGTATTCCCAACGTATGGTTCCTGCATCTAAGACTTCTGGCGTGCCTATGTCCCTGCGCTCAATGACAAAACTATTGAATCGTGTGCTTAAAGGAGCAACCTCTTCAGTTGGGGGAAGTTGTTCATGGTTAAATGACGACAAGGCTCCTATGAGTTGATCTTGAGTAAGTGGGGGGGCAACCTCTTCTGGTGTTGCAATTGACACTTTTGTTCCTTTGTCTGTGAGATTTTTCGCTTATTCTTATCGTATTCCTGTCTAAACTGTTTGTAAAGCATATTCTTATCCACTTCTGCCGCTACGAGTTTGCCAGGGGCGAATCTACTATTATGTCTGCTATACTTGGGTTACATTATGGCTAAATTAACTCGCGACGATGTCTTAAAATTGGCTCAGTTAAGCCGATTGCAGCTAACGGATGATGAGCTTGACCAATTTGCCACCGAAATCACAGAAATTCTGGCCTATGTAGAACAACTCCAGTCTGTTGACCTAGATGCTTATGAGCCGACCTCGCAAGTAACTGGTCTGACGAACGTCACTCGTCCAGATCAAGTCAAAGATTACGGTGCCAGCCCTAAGCAGCTGCTTGAAAACGCCCCAGCGACTGAAAATGGCCATATTAAAGTTAAAAGAGTCATAACATGAGCCAGTGGCCTTCTGTTGCTGATATTGCCGCTAAAGTTCAGAAGGGCGAGCTAAAGGCTGTCGATTTGGTTGAAAGAGCTCTCAAAACCATCGACGAGAAAGCCGAATTTAACGCCGTTGTAGCTAAAATTGAAGATCGAGCTCGTCAGCGGGCCGAAGAAGTCGACGATCTGGTAAAAAATGGCAAAAAGTTACGGCTAGCTGGCGTGCCATTTATAGCCAAAGACAACTTTTTGACTTTTGGCTCGGAAACCACAGCCGCTAGCAATATCCTGAAAGGCTTTAAAGCACCATATCAAGCGACAGTAATTGAAAAGCTGGAAGCCGAAGGCGCGATTGTAGTAGCCAAGGCCAACCTGGATGCTTTCGCCCATGGCTCTAGCACCGAGAACAGCGACTTTATGGTTACAAAAAACCCGCACGACTCCTCACGGGTGCCGGGCGGTTCGTCAGGAGGCTCGGCTGCGGCCGTAATACTCGATATGGTTCCTTTTGCCCTTGGTACTGACACTGGTGGGTCAATTAGGCTACCAGCAGCTTTCACCGGTGCTGTCGGCTATAAACCGACCTATGGCTTGGTGTCGCGTAGCGGCGTCATTGCTATGGCTAGCAGCACGGATGTTATCGGGCCGCTGGCGCGCAGTGTCGAAGATGCGGCTTTAATACTGGACGTTATGGCGGGGCGAGATGAGCTCGACAGTACGACAATCGACCGTGACAAACAAGGCTACACCTTGCTGCAAGGTGTAGCCTTGCAAGGAGTGAAGGTTGGTGTGATTAAAGAGTACATGGGCGAAGGTTTAGACATAGGTGTTAAAAAACAGATTGATAAGGCGATCAGCCAATTAAAGGCTGCCGGCGCTGAAATTAGTGAAATTAGTTTACCGTCTGTCGGCCTAGCTCTGGCATGTTATTACATTATCTGCCCAGCTGAAGTTAGCAGCAACCTAAGCCGCTACGACGGGCAACGGTACGGTTTTAGTAGTCCAGAAGCGAAAAATTTACAGGAAAGCTATAATTTATCACGGTCACAAGGCTTTGGACGTGAGGCAAAGCGACGAATTATGATCGGCACGTATGTTCTATCGAGCGGTTATTACGACGCCTATTATAAGAAAGCCCAGCAGTTGCGCACTAAACTTATCAAGGAATTTGAGACAGCGTTTAAGGACATTGATTTCTTGCTCGGTCCGACAGCACCTACAACAGCTTTCAAAATTGGTGAAAATATAAACGACCCGCTTAAGATGTATCTCTCAGACATTATGACCGTAGCTGCTAACCTAGTAGGCGTTCCTGCCATCAGCATTCCGTCTGGCAAACTAAATAACATGCCTATCGGGCTGCAGCTTATGGCACCGCAACGTAAAGACCGCGAGCTGCTAAGCTTAGCTAAATTAACGGAAGGGGTAATAACTGCGTGAATACTAGCTCAGAAATGAAGGTCATTCTAGCGGTTGGTATCGTCGCAGCTCTCATAGTGCTGTTTTTGGTTTACCGTAAAATTCCTAAACGACTAAAAGTTGATAAATTTAACTTCCGCTGGAAGGAACTACAGAGTTATTGCAAAGATAAGTCGACTTGGGCTGATGCTGTTTTAACGGCAGACAAGTTGCTAGACGAGGCTCTAAAGAAGCGCAAATTCAAAGGTGGCAGTATGGGCGAACGTATGGTATCGGCCCAGCGCTATTTCACGAATAATGACGACTTATGGTTTGCCCATAATTTATGCAAGAAACTAAAAGCCAATACCAGTTTCAGGCTAAAAGAAGTTGATGTTAAAGACGCTTTAGTTGGTTTTAGGCAAGCCCTTAGGGATTTAGGAGCTTTAACGGATAAGAATCAAGAATCAGGAATAAAGAATAATGGTTAATCTTCCAGGTTTTTACTTGATTCATAATTCATTATTCGTAATTCGTTGCGTGATGAATATAAAGGGGTGGGTATGAGCGACCAGGCTGCAAAAGTAAAATACATTCCCACTATAGGTATTGAGACTCACGTCCAGCTCAATACCAAGACTAAGCTGTTTTCAGCCGTTAATAATGATGCCCGCGTGGCCGAACCTAATACCTTAATAAGCCACATCGATTTAGGTATGCCGGGCGCCCTGCCAGTCTTGAACGCTGAAGTTTTAAATAAAGCCATGCTAGTGGCGTTTGCTTTTAATACTACTCCGCAAAAATACAGCTACTTTGAGCGTAAGCACTATTTTTATCCTGATTTGCCCAAGGGCTATCAAATTACGCAGCTTCATGGGCCGATTATTGTCGGCGGGTTTGTGGAAATTGACGTGAACGGTGAAAAGAAAAAAATCCGGCTCAACCGCGTACAAATTGAAGAAGATGCTGGCAAGAGTACCCATCCTGCCGGGCAAGATTATAGCCTCGTGGATCTCAACCGCGCCGGTACGCCGCTGCTCGAAATCGTGTCCGAGCCTGACATCCATTCAGCCGAGGATGCCAAGGTCTATGCTAAGGAGTTATACCTTTTGATGCGTTATATGGATGTTTCTGACGCTGACCTGTACCACGGCAACATACGCTTTGACGTCAATGTATCGATGAGTGATGATCCGGAGAAACTCGGTACGCGCACTGAAACCAAAAACTTGAATAGTTTCAGGAGTGTCGAAAAAGCGGTTGAGTATGAAATTAAACGCCAGACTGAACTGTTGGAAAAGGGTCAAGCAATCGTCCAAGAAACCCGCGGATGGGATGAAGCCAAGCAAAAGACTTTTTCACAGCGCGGCAAAGAAGAAGCCCACGATTACCGCTATTTCCCTGAACCTGACATTCCACCAGTGGTCTTAACTGACGAAAAGATTAATAAGATAAAAAGCACTGTACCGCTGCTGCCTAACGATTACCGCAAGCTTTTCCAGGAACTAGATTTAGATACCACGGCTACAGCCACCTTGGTTAGCTCGCCAGACAATGCGGCATTTGTGAAATCAATACTGGGCACTAGTAGCAAGGCGCATGCCAGGCGGGTAGCTCACTGGATTGTTAACGCGAGTAGCAGATTGGCTGACGACGAACTAGTTAAAAGTGATAGCAAAACCGACATAAAGTCGGCCATAGAGCTGTCGCAATTAGTAGAAGACAATAAACTAAGTTCGACAGCGGCCAAGGAAATCTGGCTTGAAATGAGCAATAAAGGCGGCCAGCCCCTGGCTATTGCCGAATCCAAAAATCTGCTTCAAGAATCGGACGAGGACGCCATCGCGGAGATTGTAGCGAAAGTTGTAGCCGATAATCCTAAAGCGGCGGAAGATGTAAAAAGCGGCGAAATGAAGGCCATTGGCTTTTTGGTAGGCCAAGTCATGCAGCAGTCCAAGGGCAAAGCCAATCCGGGCCTGGCCCAAAAACTTATCAAAAAACAATTCGGTATTTAATAGTGGTATTTATCGCTCAATCGCTGCTGTGCAATATGGTATAGTAGGATCACATGGAGAACGCAGAGACCACCCTGGTTATTATACTTTCCTCTTTTCTGGCAATCGCACTCCTGCTTGCCATAGTATTACTGGTCAAATGCATCCAAATAGTTAACCAAATAAAGCGGATTACGACCAAGGCCGAAGAGGTCGTTGATAAAGCCGAATCGATCGGCGAATTCTTCCAGAATGCCAGCGGATCCTTTGCTGTCGGCCGGCTTATTTCCCATCTAGCCAATTCGGTGTTTCATCGCGACCAAGCTAACAAGAAGAGAAAGGACAACTAACATGACAAAGAGACCAGGCAGGATTGCGTTAGGCGGCCTATTTTTAGCAGGACTGGGCTATGTGGTAGGCATTCTGACGGCTCCAAAAAGCGGCAAAGAAACGCGTAAAGATATTCAGCAAGCGGCCATCAAAGCTAAGCACGAGGCTGAAAAAGATTTAAAAAACGCCCACGCCGAACTGACTAAACTAGTTACCCAAACTCAAGACAGGGCTAAGGGCGCAAGCGCAACGGCCAAAACGGAGATTAATAAAGCAATAAATATAGGTGTCGACGCCAAAGAAAAAGTCCGGGTTATGCTAAGCGCGCTGCATGAAGGCGGTTCAGAAGACAAAGACCTTCAAAAGGCCTTAGCCGAAGCTAATAAAGCTATCAGCCATCTAAAGAAGTTTGTTTTGCGTTAATGCCAAAGGTAAGTCAGGACAAAAAGCAAAAGGTCGATTTTGAGCAGCTGGGGCGGATGCTGATTAGTATTTATGAAACTGGTTACATTGACCGCAATCAGGCTTATAAAATGAGCTTCGTAAAGGGTCTGCTGGGCGGACTAGGCGGAGTCATAGGCGCCACGGTGGTTTTGGGGCTATTATTATGGATAGTATCTTTGCTTGGGCATGTGCCATTTCTAGATCGGGTAACGGATAACATCACTGACACGGTTAACCGCCAGCGCGAATAACCACTTAGTGTTTAGACAGCCGATCGTTTAAAATAAGTTGAGATGAGTTCCAAGAATGTTTTAGAGGTGGCGGACTATGTTCACCTGCATAACCACACCCAATACAGCCTGCTCGACGGTTTAACGCGCGTCGGGCCGTTGATGGATTTTGTCCAGCTTCAGGGCATGACCCATGTGGCTATGACCGACCACGGCACATTGTCAGGAGCCATCGAGTTCTATACTGAAGCTCTGGCACGAGGAATTAACCCGATTATTGGGCTGGAAACATACGTTGCGGCCCGCAAACATACTGACAAAGAACCTGGCAAAGACAAAACTCGCTACCACTTGATTCTGCTGGCTATGAATAACCAAGGTTATCAGAATTTAATGCGCCTCAGCACTATCGCCAATCTCGATGGTTATTACTACCACCCTAGAATCGACCATGACCTTCTAGAACAGTACAACGAAGGTTTGATTGTCCTAAGCGCCTGCATGAGCGGTGAAGTTGGCGACGCCCTAAAGCAGGGACAGTATAAACAGGCTAAAGAAATCGCGCAGTGGTACAAGAGCGTTTTTGGCGACCGCTATTATTTAGAAGTCCAAGACCACGGCCATCCTGACAATCCTTTGCATAGTCCAGAGCAAGGCGAGATTAATAACCAGGTTCTAAAACTATCAAAGGAACTTAACATCCCGGTTGTCCTGACTTGCGATGCCCACTACCTGCATCATGAAGACCAAGAGGCCCATGAAATCCTGTTGTGTGTCGGCACCGGCTCTTTCCTGAGCGACGAAAAGCGCATGACTCTCAAGGACTTTCCCCTGCACGTTGCCGAGCCTAAAGAACTGATAAACCGCTGGGGCGAAGAGCACCCTGAAGTAATTACTAATACAAAGGCGATCGCCCAGCGCTGCGATATTACGCTCGACCTGGGTAAATATTTGATACCTAAGTTCCCAGTGCCCAAAGGCAAAACGGAAAAAAGCTATTTAGACGAACTAACCTACACTGGTCTTATACGGCGTTACCTGCCTGATAAAACTCCCGCTAAGACAATCGCCGGAATCAAAAAGCAGCTGTCAAAGGAATTGGTTGAACGGGCTGAATATGAGCTAGGTGTTATTGACCGGATGGGTTTCAACGGCTACTTCTTAATCGTCCAGGACTTCATCAATTGGGGGAAAGATAACGGTATTGTGTTTGGCCCTGGCCGCGGCAGCGGTGCCGGCTCGATCGTGGCTTATAGTTTGCGCATAACCGAGCTTGACCCTTTGGCTTATGACCTGCTGTTTGAGCGTTTTTTAAACCCGGACCGTATCTCGATGCCGGACTTTGATATTGATATCCAGGATACGCGTCGGGATGAGGTTATTCAGTACTGCGTGGAGAAATATGGCAAGGACCGGGTGGCCAATATCGTCACGTTCGGCCGTATGTTCGCCCGCAATGCCGTCCGTGATGTTGCCCGCGTGCTTCAAGTTCCCTATGCTGAGGCCGATCGGCTGGCTAAAATGATTCCGCCGCCTGTCCAAGGCCGCCATATACCGCTTGAAAAATCACTAAAAGAAGATAACGACCTTCGTCGCGAGTACGAGTCCAACGAAGTATCTAAGCAGGTCTTAGACCTGGCCGTTAAATTGGAAGGCACCGTCCGCAGCCATGGCGTCCATGCCGCGGGCGTAGTTATTGCCCCTGATGATATCGTGACATTCGTGCCACTAGAAATGGCCCAGAAGGGGGTTGTTACTACGCAGTATCCGATGGGGCCGATTGAAGAGCTCGGGTTGCTAAAGATGGACTTTTTGGGACTCTCTAACCTGACGATTATCAAAAACGCCTTAAGAATTATCAAAAAAGTCCACCGCAAGGACATCGACATAACTAAATTGCCGCTTGACGACGCCAAGACTTTTAAACTGTTCCAGGCGGGCAATACAACCGGCGTTTTCCAGTTTGAGTCGGCTGGCATGAAGCGGTATCTGAAGGAACTTAAGCCGACTGTATTTGATGATTTAATTGCCATGAACGCTTTATACCGTCCCGGTCCGATGCAATGGATTGAAGACTACATTGCTCGAAAACACGGCCAGAAAAAAATTGAATTCATGCATCCGGCCATGAAGCCGGCGCTTGAGAATACGTACGGAGTTATAGTTTTCCAGGAACAAGTCATGCAAATCAGCAAAGAAATGTGCGGCTTTACTGGCGGCCAAGCGGACAGTTTGCGCAAAGGTATCGGCAAAAAAATTCCGGCTGTACTGGCCAAATTCAAGAGCGAATTCATCGAGGGGGCTATTAAAACCGTGGGCGCTGACCGTGGTGTTATGGAAACGTTTTGGACGCAGCTAGAGGCGTTCGCATCCTACGCATTTCCAAAGGCTCACTCAGCTTGCTACTCCTTGATTGCTTATCAAACCGCTTATCTAAAGGCTCATTATCCGGCTGAGTTCATGGCCGCGCTAATGACCAGCGACTATGACGATATTGACCGGCTGGCAATTGAGATCTCGGAGTGCAAGCACATGGGGTTAGAAGTCTTGCCGCCTGATGTTAATGAGTCTTTCCTAGAGTTCGCTGTGGTGCCAAAGACCAAGCAAATCCGGTTTGGTATGAATGCTATTAAAAATGTTGGTACGGCTGCAGTTGAAGAAATTATTCGGGTCCGCGGCAAGCAGCCGTTTGAAACGCTTGAGAACTTCTTTAGCCGGGTCAGTCCGCGAGTTGTGAATCGCAAGGCACTAGAGAGTCTCATGAAAGCGGGAGCCTTTGACCGGTTCGGCGATCGGTTCCAGCTGCTGCACAACTTAGATGTCTTACTGGCATATGCTAACAGGCTGCAAAAAGAAGCCAATAGCGGACAAACTGACTTATTTGGAAATCTAATCGAAGATCATGTTAAACCTAAGCTTATTCTGGAAGCACCGGCGGAGGCCGTTAATAGCCGTGAATTCTTAACATGGGAGCGAGAGCTTTTAGGTATTTATCTATCACAGCACCCACTGCAGGCATTTGAGACACTATTAGCCGAACAAACTACACCGATAAGCGAGTTAAAGCCGATCCACGATGGTCGTAGTGTAACTGTGGGTGGCTCGATTCAGGATGTGCGCGAGATTACAACCAAGAAGGGGCAACACATGGCTTTCGTCAAAATCGCCGATCAAGCTAACGAAATTGAGCTGATCCTATTTCCGAGTGTTTATCAGCAAACGACCGGCATCTGGGAACGAGATCGAATAGTGATTGCCAAAGGCAAGGTCAATGCCAAAGACCGCAGCGGAAATATTATTGACGACGTAAAGGTCATGGTAGACGATGCCCGGGAAATCACTGCCGATCAGGCAGCGGCTTACGAGCCTACGGGCAAAAAGCCGAAAGTACCCAAACCGACTAAAGCTCGGGTTCCAGTAACTGCGCCCCAGCCGTCCACTCAAACTAATGCCAGAGTTTATATACGTCTAACTAGCAGTGAAGACCAAGCAGTCTTGCTGGGGCTGAAGG
>CAYXCB010000017.1:0-18363 GCA_964463635.1 uncultured Candidatus Saccharibacteria bacterium | reverse complement strand
TGAACAATTTTTGGATCTCAAAGCCCTGAAAGGCGACAGCTCGGACAATATTCCCGGCGTACCGGGTATCGGTGAAAAAGGCGCAATCGAACTGCTCAAGCAGTTCAAAACTCTTGACGGAGTTTATGATAACTTGGCTCTAGTCAAAGAATCTACCCGCAAGAAACTCGAAGCCGGCAAGGATCTAGCTTACTTGAGCAAAAAAATTGCCGCGATTTGGACCGACGCCCCGATCAAACTTGACCTCAAAGAAGTTGACGGCAGCAAATGCGACCCGCTCGCACTTCGCGACATATTGCAAAAACTGGAGTTTAAGAGCCTAGTCCGGCAGCTGCCGGAGGTTATGCGCGTACCCGAAGGCACGCCCCATACTGATGGCAGTACGGTTGATTTAAATGTCGGCAAAGTAACGGTTGTTGATACAGACAAAGCACTGGATAGCCTCAAGCTGGCAGACGCCAAGCGGGTAATTGTCCATAGCCGCAGCGCAGGCAAGCACGGCCGCGACCCGTTAACGTTAATGGTTAGCGTCGACGGCAAACAAACTTATGTCTTGGACCTGACAAAATTATCCAAGGAAGCTCTGGCTAAAAACCTGAAGCTGCAAGCCGTTGTTGGCTACGACGTTAAATCAACCCTCAAAGCATTTATAGAACTTGGGTTGGAGATGCCAGAAGTGGCTCACGATGTATTAATTGGCGCGTTTTTACTCAATTCACTCAGACGCGAGCAAACTTTGACTGAACTAGCCCAGGCCGACCTAGGCTATGAGGGCTCATCACTGGAAGACCTGCCGACGGACGAACTGACCCATCGAGCCGGGGAAGTCGTAGCCATTATCCAGGCGCTTTACCTGCAGCAAGCTGACGCTATCAAGGATATGCCCAAGATGCCTGAGTTGGCCAAAGACATCGAATGGCCGGTTATTCCGGTTCTGGCGGCCATGGAGCATCGCGGCATTCAGCTCGATACCAACTATTTGAATAAAATGTCTGTTGAACTGGCGGATGATATCAGCGATGTCGAGCAGCAGATTTTTGGCTACGCCGACAAGGAATTTAACATCAGCAGCCCAACCCAGCTGGCCGACATTTTGTTCAATGAGATGAAACTGCCAAGCCAAGGTGTTAAGAAAGGCAAAACCGGTTTTTCAACCGCTGCCACTGAGCTAGACCGGCTGCGCGGCCTGCATCCAATCATTGACCTGATCACGCAGTACCGCGAATATACCAAGCTCAAGAGCACATATGTTGATACGCTGCCGAAAATGGTCGACGAGAACTCACGGCTGCACACTACTTACGCGCTAACAGTTGCCCAAACCGGACGGCTCAGCTCTAACGATCCTAATTTGCAGAACATTCCGGTCCGGACTGACCTGGGCAAACGGATCCGAACGGCCTTTGTGGCCGGCAAGGGCAATGTGCTAGTTAGTGCTGATTATTCCCAGTTTGAACTTCGCTTGGCGGCCTATCTGGCCGGTGATAAAGAGCTGATTGAGATGTTTAATAACGGTGCCGATATCCATACCATTACGGCCGCCCAAGTCTATAACCGTCAGCCGGAAGAAGTAACCAAGCAGATGCGCCGCGACGCTAAGGTCATTAACTTCGGCGTGCTATATGGCATGAGTCCTCATGGGCTTTCGGTCGCCACTGGCATGACTATGGCGGCCGCCAAAACCTTTATTGATAAGTACTTTGAACTGCGCAAACCCATCCTTGAGTACATGAACTCGCTGAAGGACAAAGCCCGCAAGGACGGCTACGTCGAGACGCTGTTTGGTCGCCGCCGTCCCAGCCCGGACATCCATTCCAGTAATTTTGTTGTTCGCCAGGCGGCTGAGCGGGCGGCCATAAATATGCCGATACAAGGGACTGAGGCCGACCTGATGAAAATGGCCATGATCAAGATTGAAAACAAACTAGCAGGCACCAAATGCCAGCAGCTATTACAAATTCATGACTCATTAATTATTGAGTGTCCGGAAGCTGAAGCCGAAGGAACAGCGGAATTGCTCAAAGACATCATGGAAAACATCTACAAACTGCCTGTGAAGCTGGATGTAGACACTTCAATAGGCGAAAACTGGGGCGAACTATAGTGAACGTCCAACTAGCTGCAACAGTCGTAGGTTCAACAGCCGGGATTCTGACTATGTTCAACATGTTTCCTCAATACCTAAAGGTCATGAAGACAAAGCAGACTACTGATCTTGCGAAACTGACGTTTATCAGCTTGTCATGCTCGTCGTTTTTGTGGGTCATTTACGGTGTACTAAAAACCGATCTAGTAATCATCGTTGCTAATATTCCTGTATTTTTCTTTTGCTTATCAATTTTAATTATCAAGATTAAGAACAAAGAATGAAAGCCGACCAGTATTTTCTGAAAAAGGCGATTGAAGTAGGGAATAAAAAAGCCGCACCTTACAACTTTGGCGCTGTTGTCGTCAAAGACGGGGAAGTTATCGCCGAAGATCATGGACATGTGCAGGAAACCAATAATCCGTCTCTGCACGCCGAAACTTCAGCCATAATCCAAGCCTGTCAGAAACTCGGAGCTCACAATGTAGATGGTTGCGTTCTATATGCCAGTCATGAACCGTGCATGATGTGCATGAACTGCGCCGCCTGGGCTCATATCGAAAGAATCGTGTATGTGACGCCGGCATCAGAACAAGAAGACGTCATGTATGAGTTCAAAGGTTTTTCAGTTCAGGACTTCGCAAAGAAGTTACCACGACCAATGGAGGTTGAAATAATAAAGATTAAAAATGACTGAGATTGTGCAGCGGATTGCTATGAAAGCGGTGATCGTCAATAAGGACGGTAAAGTTTTGATCCTGCGCGAAGCAGCTACCTACGGCGATGGTATGCAGAAAGGCCGCTATCATATGCCGGGCGGGCGAATTGAAGCTGGCGAAAACTTCGAGGAAGCACTACGCAGAGAAGTGCGTGAGGAGACTGGTCTGGAAGTGGAAATTGAAAACCCGCTATACGTAGGCGAATGGCGACCGGTTATTCGAGATGTGCCACATCAAATTGTCGGTACATTTTTTGTTTGCCGGCCAAAGTCAGACAAGATTGTTTTAAGTACCGAACACGATGATTATCAGTGGATTGATCCTAAAGAGCGCAAAAAATACGACCTGATGGATCCCGAAGACAAAGTCATAGACAGATTCGCCGAGCGTTAGACTTGTTTTTAATTGACAAATATGTTATTATTAACATATGAGATATGTTCTCGGAGTTATTGGCCTGATTATCTTGGCGATTCTCGCCATTGCTCTAATTGGCCGCACCGGTAACCAGCCCGCCCAGGAAGGAAAGCCAGTTGTAAAACTGGTTGATTATGAAAACAGCGGCGCGAGAGTTACACATACCACTGAAGGGCGCATCGTCGGTGAAGATGCCCACAAATCAATTCGCATCACAGTCGACCGCAACGAGCGCAAAGCAGAGGTCCTGACTGGTTATCAGGGTAGCGTAGAAAAAAGCCAGAGCTGGCCTAACAATTCTGAAGCCTTCCAGGTTTTCATACGCGCCTTATCCAATGCCGGCTTTACCCGTGAACGAGAGACAACCCAAAAAGACGAACGAGGTATCTGCCCGCAAGGCAACCGCTTTATCTATCAGCTGAATGACGAGAGCGACAAAGAAGTTACCCGATTATGGTCTACCAGTTGTGGTAGCAAACTGGGAACATTTGGCGGCGATACGTCTACGATTCGCCGGCTCTTTCAAGATCAGATTACTGGTTATAACAAGTTCGTCTCCGGCGTTAAGCTCTAAATTTGTACACAGTTTTTAGTATTTCTATTGCTTTTGTTTATTCTTAGGCGTATTACGGATACAGACGTAATTAACAAAGGAAACAAAAATGGCAATCACAGACACCGGCGTTGCACGTACGCCCGAGATAGACGGCTTTAGCACTGCTGCGTTACTGGCATCCCAACATGCGGAAGCACTTGATGCCTTTATAAGTGACTTCGCAAAGCATAGCCCGGATTTTTATGACCCGGAAACAGGTGTGCTAATGGATCGGATGCGAGCCGTAGGTTATGATCCTGAATCTGGCAAAGTAGTGGTAGTTCGAAACAACACAGAGTCATTTGGCCCCAGGGGGGTAGAAGGATTTTATGTGGCCGAATTTGATTTAAGAAAGGGTGATCCGCGACCCATTAAGCGAGACATCAAGCGGGTACACCAACAAATAACTACCCGTGAACCGCAATTAACACTCGACTTAGTGCCAACCGATACTTCTGTAGGCGTAGAAACGCTTGAAATACGAGGCCGGGTAAATAACTGGGTGCGGACAGCAGTAGTGGGAAGATTGGTAACCGAAAGAGCAACTGGCACCATGCCAGCAGAATTGATTGTCATCGAGCATTTACTAACTAAGCGCGCCGAGGTTGCAAAAGGCTTAGGATTAATGGGACTACGAGAGACTGCTACACTGTCAAGGTGATCAAAGCCATAATTTTTGACTGTTTCGGGGTGTTGACCGCGGATAGCTGGTTAGCTTTTCTGAGTAATTTGCCACCAGATGCTGATATAAAACGAGCTCGCGAGCTCAACCACCAGTTGGATGCTGGTCTTATTGATTATCGTGAGTTTCTAGAAGGCGTTCATCAGGCCACAGGACAAGAGCCCAAAATGATCGAAGAGCACGTGAGCAATACACCAGCTAAAAATACCCAACTGCTTAACTACATCGCTGAGCTGAAAGGGCAGTACAAGATTGGCCTGCTGAGCAATGTATCAACTAATTGGATCAGGGATACTTTTTTAGACGAGAAAGAACAGGCTTTGTTCGATGAAATGGTATTTTCATTCGAAGTAGGTACTACCAAACCAAACCCGCGAATTTTTAAAATTGTATGTGAGAAACTAGGGGTTGAGCCTGCTCAGGCAGTTATGATTGATGATATTGACCGCTACGCCGTAGCCGCAAGAGGGGTTGGGATGCAAGGGATCGTCTATCATGACTTCTCGCAGATGAAGCGCGAACTCGAAACAACTCTAACTAACAAGTGATTTTTGTCACAAATGAAGTTATTGCTGTTGACATGAATTAACCACAAGCGTATACCGGAATAAGGTCATTAAAACAAAAAGAAAGGAATCCAAGTGTCCACCTTGGAACAAGAAGGCGAATTAGTCTATCGAAAGTTTGATGAAAAAGATCCACTGCCTGCACCGTGGGAATCCTTTGATCGAGAAGCTACAGCAATAGCAGAATCTGAACCAGATGAAGACACCGTAGCTTTTATCGAGCAAACCAGACAATCGCACGATAAATATGCCGAAGCCGCAGCACCTCACATAGGTAAAATCGGTTTAAAAGCTAGTTAATTCGAATTACCAGACGCTTTTCTGTTTGGCACAGTTTTTTGAGTTCGTGCAGATGCATGCGAAGTGTGCCGGCCAGAGCAGCGCCCTGAACCGTAATAATGATCTGACGATCTCTTATCGTCACCCCAGCTTTGGATTTAAACTTATCAAGCACAAAGTTCTTAATAATCCGGATTTCCTCCGGTTCTTTAGGTGTTCTGCCGCCTAATATATCCCCAAGGCTATCTGTCATGATTCTATTTTACCTATAACCTTCGGCTTGTTTCTCAAACATTTCTTTATAAAGCCCTTTGTTAATTTTCATGAGCCTTTCATGAGAGCCGGACTCAACAATACCTCCATCCTCAATCACGTAGATAGTTTTCGCATTACGTACAGTGCTGAAACGATGAGATATGATGATAGTTGATTTATCTTGACTATGATCCTCGAGCGTTTTAAAGATCGCGTATTCGCTTTTAGCGTCTATTGCCGCCGTCGGCTCGTCAAGAACTAGAATACTGGCGTTACGGAACAGGGCGCGAGCTAATGCAATGCGCTGCCATTGTCCGCCCGAAGGCTCAATCCCATCTTTAAATCCAACTTCCAGCACTTGTTCGTACTTTTTTGGGTAGAGTTTTATGAACTTCTCCGCATCTGCTAATTTGGCCGCGGCGTATACCTGGCTGTCATCATTGAAGACTTCAACTCGACCGAGTGCGATGTTGTCGCGCACCGAAAACGGATAATCGTTAAAGTTCTGAAAGAGAACGCCGATATGATGATAGTAAGAAGGTAAATCCACCTCTTTTACGTCTATGTTATTTACGAATATCTGTCCTTTCGTGGGATCGTAGAATCTTAGCAGTAGGTTGATAACAGTAGTTTTACCGGCTCCGTTTTCGCCTACAAGAGCTATTTTTTCTCTAGGATTTAGCGTGAAGGATACTCCCTTTAGGACGTATTCTTCGTTGCCGGGATATTTGAACCATACATCACGGAACTCAATAGTGGGCATGACATCTCGCGCTAGGGTTATAGGGTTATCCGCTTGGGGCAGAGACGGTTTGGTATCAAACAGGAGGAAGAGGTCCTTCATATATTCATTCTCATCATTTAGAGAAGCGAAGGCATTAACTAGCAGGCCTAACGAACTGCCGAATTGCGCTACTATACCCGAGTAAAATGTGAAACCGGCAATATCCAGCGTACCGCCTAGCACTCGTCTGATTAGCCATAAAGTAATTCCAGCTAAGACTGCGATTTCGATCCACAGACTAAAGAATGCACGACCATGCACCTTGCGTATGCTTCGTACTTGCTCATCATAGAACTCGCTATGAAGATCGTGGAGTCGCTGAACTAAAAATTTTTTGGTCCCGAAGATCTTAGTTTCCGGCAACTTGTCCTTAAAGGTAAGGAAATGCATGATTCTCCAGGCCAGACGATTCTTGTCACCATCTTTGCCCCATAAGTTCCACTTTATTTTGCTAAGCCACCTTTCGGTCGCAAAACCAGGTAACAGCGACAAGGCCATAATAGGCACCAACCAGGGAGCAAAACCCAAGACAATAATGAACGTCGAAGCAAGACGGGCCGAGGAATGGAACAGCTGAAGAATACTGTTTGCAAAATTTTGAGGTGTGTAGGTATGTTGACTATTTAGTTTGATCAGCATTTTTTGAAACTCATTATCGTGGTGCTGTGGCATATCAAGGTTTGCTACAGCGTCGTTATAATCTACTGCCATTCGGACATACCACTTGATCCATGCTTGCCGCTCGACTAGGTTTAACCAGCGCCAAGCAAACCTTTCAGCGAATATAGCGGTTAAATTCAAAGCTAGTAATATGTAAATTGTCCGAGGCTCAATGCTCTGTCCTTGAATCACTTGAGATAGGGCACCGATAATACGGCTACCGAAGAAAATAACCAGTATACTGGCGACTACTTGCAGAAGCGCAAGCAATAAATAACTTACGAGTAGGGATTTACTGATTTGCCAATAAAGTCGAAGCGATGCGATGACGTTATTAAGCAGTGTGTAGCGATTTTTGGTTTCACGTTTTGTCATAGAAAACTCCAATTACAGAAATAAAATAGACAATAAATAGAAATTTAGGAGTTGAGGACAAACGTGTTCATATATGTAAGTGTAGCACTGTTACAATAGATGTACCATGCCAGAATTACCTGAGGTAGAGACTGTTAGGCGGGGGCTTGCTGAGTTATTGCCAGGCAAGCGGATTCTGGGTGTGGACTTCGACTGGCCTAAGTCATTTCCAAATGCCGAGACTGACGTAAGTGAATTCCTGATTGGCGCCAAGGTGCTAGAAGTAAAACGCAGGGCTAAGGTGCTGCTAATTGAACTCGATAGTAAGTATTCACTGGTTATTCATCTAAAAATGACCGGCCAGCTGGTTTACGTCAAGAAGCTCCAATCCTCGCAGGCCGATGCTATGCAAGGAAGCACTGAGCAGCGGAGTAAGGCGTACAAAAAGTACGGTGCACGAGCAGCGGAAGTGCTGACGCCGCAGAGTACGGCAAGTGACAGCAGAGTTAGTAGCTCTGCTACTAAGCAGGCTGGCACGGTGCGTGGATTGGAGGAGCGGTTTGGGGCAGGGCATCCCAATGCTTCGCTAATATCCGATCTTCCCAATAAATCAACCCGGGTTACTTTTGAGCTGGATAACAGTGCCAGGCTTTTCTTTAACGATCAGCGGAAGTTCGGTTGGGTGCGCTTAATCCCAACCGCCGAAATCCCAAACATTGATTTCTTTAAGAAAGTAGGGCCCGAGCCATTGGCTGCCGATTTCACATCTAAAGCCTTCCGGGATCGGCTGCTTAAGCGGCCGAATACTAACATCAAAGCCGCTATTTTAGACCAGTCCGTGATAGCCGGAATCGGCAATATTTACGCTGATGAAGGGCTCTGGGAAGCCAAAATCCACCCCAGTTTATTGGTCAAAAACGTATCAACAGCAAAAATGAATACATTATTTACAAGTTTGCGGGACGTGCTGCAACTATCAATTGACAAAGGCGGCTCGTCCGACCGCAATTATGTCGACGCCGAAGGCAAGCGGGGCAGCTACCTCAGCTTCGCCAATGTGTTTAGGCGAGAAGGCAAACCATGTACTCGCTGCGGAACGACTATAATAAAGACACGAGTAGCAGGCCGGGGTACCCACACCTGCCCAAAGTGCCAAAAGGAAACTAAATGATATCGACCTTAACTGGAAGTAATTCGTTTTTGCTGAGAGCTGAGTTGAACCGGCGGGTGGCTGATTTTGTCAAAGAATACTCCGACATGGGGCTGGAAAAGCTGGACGGGGAAGAGTCGGAGTATAGCCGGATGGTTGAAGCGCTTCAAAACTTGCCATTTCTAGCCAGCAAGAAGTTGGTAGTGCTTAGGAACCCGGGTGCGAACAAGGAATTCGCCGAAAAATTCGAAAAACTACTCGAGACAATTCCAGAAACCAATGACTTATTAATTTATGAATCCCAGCTGGATAAACGGACGGCTTATGCGAAGTTGTTGCAGAAAAAGACTGAATATAAAGCCTATGACGAACTAGGGGAAAGAGAACTGCCTAGGTGGCTAGTTGACGAAGCGAAAAATCGTGGCGGTTCGCTTAATATGGGCGACGCTACGTATCTGGTAAATCGTGCTGGAGCCAGCCAGCAACTGCTCAGCAACGAGTTGGACAAACTGCTGGCTTATAACCCTAGCATCACGCGGGAAACTATTGACCTTTTGACCGAGGAAACACCAAAAAGTACCATTTTCCAGCTGCTGGACGCTGCCTTTGCGGGCAACACCAAACGGGCACTGGAACTCTACCAGGACCAGCGTGCCCAGCGCGTCGAACCACAGGCAATTATACCTATGCTAGTCTGGCAGCTTCAGGCGCTGGCGATTATTAAAACGGCTGGCAATAAACCAATAGAGGAAATCGCCAAAGAGTCCAAATTAAACCCATTCGTACTTCGTAAAAGCGCCGCGATAGCTAATAAGCTGAGCCTGCGCCAGCTCAAACAGCTTATTCACGAGCTACGAGAACTAGATGTAGCGCTCAAAAGCACCAGTATTGACGCCGACGAAGCCCTCAAACATTATTTAATGAGTATTAATCATTATCAAATCTGAATCGAGTAATGGAGGTTATAGGGGCAGTTTCTATGGCTGTTTTAGGTGATCTATCAGGCAATCTAGCATCAATCGAAAAGCGTTCAGAATCTGACGATAAAAAACCACCAATTTTTGCAGGCGCTCTTAATATATGAACGTTAGGTAAAGGCAAAATCCCCAAATCCCTTAACGGTACTTCACTAACATGAGTAAGGAGACCTTCTACGCAGCCATCAGTGTTGAGCCCACTAACTTCTATTAACCAAACAGAAGTTCCAGTGATAGCACGCAGAACATCTCCACTCCTAACATTTTTGAGGTCATGACGCTCTATTATTTCTCCATCGGTCTTCCCGACAAAGCTTAAAACATATTGGGGGTCAACTTCATCCATAACCTATTACCCTTGTTCTAAAGCCTATTTCTTTGCAGCAGGCTTTTTAGCGGGGGACTTCTTTGCAACTGGCTTCTTGACGACAGGTTTAGCGACGGTCTTCTTTGTGCCGGAGGCTGGCTTTACACCGGCGGCTTTGGCTGCGGCTGCTAGCTGGCGTTTCTTGCGGGCGATCTTATTTTTGTGCATAACACCGTGTTTTCCGGCTTTATCGAGGGCACTTTGGGCTTTACTTAGCGCCTCGGGACCTTTTTTACCCGACAGGCTGGCTTGGAACGACTTCAAGGCAACCCTTAAAGTACGCTTGGTCTTAGCGTTGCGGACTGTCGCTTTACGGGCGACACGGACACGTTTTTTAGCGGATTTGATAATTGGCATTTATAGGTCTCGTTTAAATAATTAAATGATCGATCTATGAATATAGCGAATTTACCCCTGTTTGTAAAGGCAGGGGCTAATATATTGCTATCTGATCGCGTTTATGGTAAGTTCAAGAGGAAGATTATAAAATCAAAATATGAACTCATTCCTAGTCTCTACTCCAGCTTCAACCCTTCCTGGCGCCGCCTCGCGCCAATTTTGCTCGTCAACGTACCTAAAGGTACGCTTCCTCTCAAGAATTGCCACGATGCATTCACCAGGAATGGCTTCACTTAACATACTTGAGACCAGGAATGAGTTCAGCTATGGATGATCCAAAAAAACAGCTCCTCGAGCGCATAAAAGAATCTACGAACGTCCTAGTGACAGTTCCTGCCAACCCGACCGTTGACCAGCTGGCTGGGGCGATTGGTTTTACACTGATGCTCAACAAGCTGGGCAAGCACGCCACCGCTGTATTCAGCGGCAAGGTTCCGGATATCCTGGAATTCCTCGATCCTGCTAAAACTCTGGAGAAAACCACTGATTCTTTACGCGATTTTATTATTGCCTTGGATAAGTCCAAAGCAGACAAGCTGCGCTACAAAGTCGAAGACCAGCACGTCAAAATATTTATTACCCCTTACAAAGTGTCTTTAAGCCAAGGCGACCTAGAATTCAGCCAAGGCGACTTCAACGTTGATGTCGTGGTGGCATTGGGCGTGCACGAGCAGAAGGAATTAGACCAAGCCATCGTAGCCCACGGCCGGATTCTGCACGACGCGACCGTCAGTTCGATTAATAACAAGCAAAATGGCAGCCTAGGTACGATTAACTGGATTGATCCTACGGCTAGCAGCTTGTGCGAAATGCTAGTGAGCCTATGCAGTGACCTTAAGGCCGATTCGCTGGATGCCCAGATGGCCACGGCCATGTTGACAGGTATCGTGGCTGAGACCAAACGCTTTAGTAATGAAAAGACCACTTCAAAAACTATGGCCATAAGCGCCCAGCTGATGACTGCTGGCGCCAACCAACAGCTAGTGGCTGCCAAACTCCAAGAAGAACTACATCCTGCTCGTGAAGACAGAAAACCCCAGCCTTTTAACAAGTCTGAAACCAGAGAAGGCAAGAGTCAAAACGTGGATCGGCCAGTCAAAAAGGACGGCTCACTACAAATTGAACATGCCAAACCAGCCAGAGAAGAACCTGAACCCGAAGAAGAAAACAAGCTTAGCCAGATTCATATAGACAGTGAAGGCGAGATGAAGCTGGCCAAGGACGACGAAGCCAAAAACGAACCCAAGCTCAGCTCAAAGTTTGTCATGGAACCGCCAGCACTTGGCGGCCGGCTTACTGCTAACAGCGAACCTGAGCATCTTGACCCCTCAACTGACCCGCTTGGCCCCAATACCAATAACCAGCCGCTGTTGAGCCACGACAGTCCAGCCAGCAGCCAATCAGCGCCGATGATGCCTCTGCCCGAACCGCAATTGCCCCAAACACCTGTCGAAGAACCAGAGGTAAACGATGATCAGACCTTAGACGCAATTGAAAAAACAGTTGATAGTTCGCACCAAGTCGATCTAGGCACGAATGAGAACCCATCCGTGCCGGCGGGTAATTTAGACGCGGCCCGCGACGCCGTCCAGAGCGCGATGCCTGAGGCTACGCCAGCACCTCGTTTTGACCTGAATGCCCAGCAAGCAGATCTTAATTTAGGCCCGTCCGCCGTTGAGCCCGTAACTGAAATGCCCGTTGAGCCACAACCGCTAGCCGACACTGATATGCCAAGCGACCCCAGTTCGCCGCCGGCGTTTCAGGCTATGAATCCGCCGCTTCCAACCCCACCGCCTGAGCCAACTAGTTTTCAACCACCAACTTTACCTCCGACCAGCGATAGCTTTGGTCTGCCAACAGTCCCAAATATGCCATCGCCAACTGGCATACCAGGTAACCCTGGCTTATCACAAAATTTAGTGCCGCTTCATCCAGGTTTGCCAACTGATAATACTTCCGCCTCAACCGACAGCCCAACGCCGCCTCCGCCGCTTCCGCCACCCATGACGCCGCCCAGCTTTACGCCCTCTCCACCCGACAACAACCCGCCAAACCAACCTTTATAAAGTATTCAGCTTAAGCTTGCTCCTATTCTAATAATTGCTCATAATCTTTGTAATGATTGAAGTGCAGATTGGAGAGGCGGCTTCATACGCCGCCGCTGGCGTAGATATTGATGCTGGAGATGTTATATCAAGCCAGTGGGAAGAAGCTGCTTGTCAAACATATGGCAATCGTAAAGACGAAATGGGGCAACTGGCTGTGCTTTCCGCTGGTGCTTTTGGTATTCGTGGCCAGGACCTTGACATAATTCAAGGTAAAAAAGGACTAATTCTACACACGAGCGTAGATGGAGTTGGCACCAAGCCAGAACTAGCAGAGCAGGCAAGCGAACGGCGGGCAATGGCTCGAAGTATGGTTGTAGAGGAAGAGTTTCGTGATCATGGTGGAATATTTATTGATGTGGCCGCCATGGTTATTGAAGATCTGGCCCGAGATGGTATTGAGCCTTTCGGTATTGCAACGCTTTTTGATACCAATACATTATCAGCCGAACAGGCTCAAGAAGTCGTGCGCCAGCTTTGCGTTGGTGCTGTATCAGTATGCAGAACTGCAAACTTAGTCTATGTAAACGGAGAAACGGCCGAACTAGGAAACCGGGTTGATGGGTATGGTGATTTCAATTACAATCTCGGTGGATTTGCATTAGGGATCAGTCATCGGGATAGAATTCTTACTGGGGAAAAAGTACAGCCTGGCGACAAGATCGTAGCACTTCGTGAATACGGCTTTAGAGCCAATGGGATGAGCTTAGTCAGGAAGGTGCTAGCTGCTGAATTCGGCCCCATGTGGCATTTGGAAGAAGAAGATATTGCTGGACAAGCCCTGCGACCCTCTACGATCTATACTCCTGCTCTTGTAGCCATGTTCGGTGGATACGATGGTGAGCCTCAAGCCGAAGTACACGCAATAGCTCATATTACAGGAGGAGGTATACCAGGTAAGCTACAAAGAAAATTAGCTGTTTCGGGCTATGGAGCTGTTCTTGATAATCTGTATCATCCGCCTGAAATCATGTCACGCGTACAGGAATGGAGCATGAAGCATGCGGCCAAGAAACTAGCCACACCAGATGCAAGCATGTACCAGTCATTAAATGGTGGTATCGGCATGCTAATTATTACGCCAGACGAAGGACCAGTCCTGAAGACGGCAAACAATTATGGTCATGAAGCTAGAGTAGTAGGAGGAATAGTTAAGGATTCAGGCATATTTCTTGAAAGTCGAGGAACTACAAATCACGGTGACTGGATTAAGTTTATCCCCCGTAACGCATAATGGACGGCTTATTGTTGATTGATAAGCCAAGTGGCTGGACGTCTTTTGATGTGGTAGCCAAAGTTCGTAATATTCTAAATAATTATCAAAAGAATGACGATCGTCAGAGGAATGATAATTTAGGTGACAGCAATAATAAATCTAGGATTAAAGTTGGGCATACTGGAACCCTGGACCCGCTGGCTACGGGACTATTGATCTTAACAATCGGATCTTACTGCAAACGGGCTTCGGAGTTTTCTAAACTCGATAAAACCTACGAAGTGACGCTAAAATTGGGTGAAACCAGCACAACAGGGGACGCTGAGGGCGAAATCTCACCGTTTCCAAGGACGGTTCTTGGAAACAAGTCTGCAGGCGTTGTTGAGATGGATATTTCGGATGAAAAACCCTCGCTGGAGGCCCTAGAGACGGCTATAAACGGTTTTATAGGTGAAATCGACCAAATACCGCCCGCATTCTCCGCCATCAAGGTGAATGGCCAGAGGGCCTACAAACTGGCTCGAGCAGGCAAAGAGGTGAAGCTGGAGCCTCGTAAAGTCACAATTTACGATATAACAGATGTGAAATACAGTTATCCAGAGCTAAAATTCACGACTAAAGTCTCATCAGGCACCTACATTCGCTCCCTCGTCGAAGATATCGGCCAAAATCTCGGCACCGGAGCCTATATGACCGCCCTCCGCCGCACTGAAATAGGCAATTTTGAGCTTAATAAGAGTCAAGCAATAACAGAGATAGATCTTTCTCAGCTATTGACAAAATAGCATGAATCTGCTAGTATTAAAACATGTCATTACAAACACAAGAATATCCACAAGACAGTCCTGAAAACAAAACACCTAAGAAGCGTCGTGTAGCTCGCGGGCTTACAAAGGCTCTTGGGGTTGGTGCAGGACTTTTGGCTTTTAGCGGGGCGGCTGACGTCAGTGCTGCTCGAAATGATACACAATCTGTATCAAGGCGACTTGATATTGCAAGGGAAACAGGCGTAGTAATTGCCCCACATCCTGAGACAGGTCAGCTACAAGCGCTAAAAGTTGATTCACCACAAGCACTTGAGCAGTTATCAGACCATGCGGACAGTGCAGCCGACAAAAGCGACGAGGGACTCCGCAACATTATTGTTGGTACTACAGGTGCAGCAATGGTCGCCAGCGGTCTGGCTGCTACAAGAAAAAATCGTCCGGAATAAAACTTGTTCTCTTGCTTAACAGGGGAGAGTGTGCTACTATAGCGCCAACGACATCAATCTTTTAAGTGAGAGTTTAAGGAAGTGAATGATTTTAGAGCGATCGTTTCAGATATACATTCCGTTGCGAGCCGTCCCGGCGGCACCAGCCGTAAGTTTTGTTCGTCACCGTAACTACGGTTACGTTTCCTCACAAGAACTAACAGCCGGCACTCACCAGAACGACTCTCACTATGGAAAGGATATCTAAAATGATCACTACAGAGAAGAAAAGTAAGATTATTGCTGACCTGCAGAAAGACAAGAAAGACACTGGTTCGCCAGAGGTCCAAGTTGGCATTTTGACTGAACGGGTCAAAGAATTAACCGGCCACCTGCAGACACACAAGCACGATTTCATGGCTCGACGCGGTTTGCTCCAAGCAGTTGGCAAACGCAAGCGACTACTTAAATACATTGCCGAACAAGACGGTCAGAAATATCTGGCTCTAATTAAAAAACTCGGCATCCGCAGATAATTTACACAGACTTTAGTGCCCCACGGGCACCCCAGCTTGTGCACATTAATTAACAGAGGATTATTCGTCGTAGATTCCAGATATGCGCCCATAAACACGCACAAGGGGAACGTATATTTGCCACCTGCGACGAAACTCAGCACGGAAGGAAGTACATGGGACAGACAGTTAACCCATTAGGAAAAGACATTATTAAAGTAGAGACAGAATTCTGCGGCCGACCGCTTAGTTTAGAGGTAGGCCGAGTTGGCTTCCGCTCGACAGCCTCAGTTTTAGCGCGTTACGGCGACACAGTTGTGCTGGGCACGGCCATGGTGAGCAATAAATCAATCCACGGCATGGACTATTTCCCGCTGAGTATTGATTATGAAGAAAAAATGTATGCGGCTGGCAAGATCAGCGGATCCAGGTTTATCAAAAGGGAAGGCCGTCCGTCGGACGACGCCATCCTAATAGGACGGTTGATTGACCGCCCGATCCGTCCGCTATGGCCCAAAGGCTACCGCCAAGAAGTCCAAGGCGTAGCCACCGTGCTTAGTATGGATCCTGATTTCCGTCCGGACATGATCGCCATGATCGCCATGAGCGCGGCCTTTAGCTTAACTGGCGCTCCGTTTGACGGCCCAGTCGCCGGAGTGCGAATCGGCCTGAAAGATGGCAAACATGTCGCTTTCTTGAGCCCTGAAGAGCTCAATGACAGCAAGCTTGACCTAGTAGTTGCCGGTACTAAAGACGGCATCATGATGGTAGAAGCCGGGGCTAGTGAAGTAACTGAAGAAGAAGTAGCCGAAGCCCTGGAATTTGCCCAAACTGCCATCCAGCCGGCCATTGAACTGCAAAACGAGCTAGTTAAAAAAATCGGTGTAACCAAACTCGAGTACGAACTTGTGCTGCCAGAAGAATCGATCCAGGAGAAAGTTGACGCCTGGGTTAGCGGCAAGCTAGGCGACAAAATCCGCCTTCCTTATCCAGAGCGCAATGAACTCGTTAATGCCCTCAGAACTGAATTTCATGACTTCTTCAAAGCTGAGTTTGAGGACGAGTATATAGCCCTGCATCCAGAGTATGACGAAGCCTTTACAATGGCCGTCCACAAAGACGTCCGAAAAGGTATAGTCGAAGAGCAAGTCCGTCCTGACGGCCGAAAACTCGACGAAATCCGTAACCTAAGCTCAGAAGTTGGCTTTTTGCCCAGGGCTCACGGCTCCAGTCTGTTTACCCGCGGCCTGACCCAGGCTTTGAACATCGTCACCCTGGCACCGCTGTCTTATGTGCAGCTGGTTGATACCATGGAGCGGGAAGGCGAACGCCGCTACCTGCACCACTACAATGCCCCAGGCTACACTGTTGGTGAAGTCAAACGTCTAATGGGTCCTGGCCGGCGTGAAATCGGCCATGGCTATCTGGCTGAACGCGCCTTAGCGGCTGTGCTGCCAAGTGAAGCTGAATTCCCATACACTATTCGTTCCGTCACCGAAATTATGTCTCAAAACGGTAGCACTAGCATGGCTGCGACTTGTTCCAGCAGTTTAGCGCTAATGGACGCCGGCGTGCCGCTGAAGCGGCCAGTTAGTGGTATTGCTATGGGCCTGATGATGGACGGCGACAAAGCGTATGTCATGAGCGACATTGCTGACGCTGAAGATTTTGCCGGTGATATGGACTTCAAAGTTACTGGAACCTCCGAAGGTATTACAGCCTTGCAAATGGATATGAAAGTTCATGGGTTGCCAGTCAGTGTGCTCAAACAAGCCCTCTTGCAAGGCAAGACGGGCCGAGCCCACATCCTGGAGCACATGATTAGCATAATGCCAGAACCACGCAAAGACATGAGCCCGTACGCACCGAGAGTTGAGAGCATGCAGATTAATCCTGACAAAATCCGGGAAGTCATCGGCAAGGGCGGCGAAACGATCAATAAAATTATCGCTGAAACCGGCGCCGAAATTGACATCAAAGACGATGGTACGATCTTCCTAGCTAGCCCGGACAAGAAATCAATTGACGCGGCTCGCCAGTTCATCCAGCACCTGACAGCCGAGCCTGAAGTCGGTAAAATCTACAAAGATGTACCAGTTGTCAGCGTTCTAGACTTTGGAGCTTTCGTGCAGATTATGCCCGGCAAAGACGGCTTAGTCCATGTCAGTGAAATGTCTGAAGAACGGGTCAACAAGCCAAGCGACGTCGTCAAAGAAGGCGATTTAGTCACTGTTAAACTAGTAGCCGTTGACGAAAAAGGGCGGTTGAACCTGAGCATGAAACAAGCCAAGCGAGAGCAGGAAGGCAAGTAATGCGCACGGCAGTCCAGACTTTACCCAGACAGTCCAAGCGGCTTTTAGTCTCTGCTGGGCTGGCATTTATTGCCGCCTATATTTTTGGCTCATTAGCGATTGATAGAGGCAACTGGCTGTATTACGGCCTGACTCTGGCTAGTGTTGTAGTAGGGCTTCGTTCGCTCTGGCGCGGCCTCAACATTCTCAAAAAGTAATATGAGCAAGCAAGAACAATTAGATGAAATTAAAGACCAGATACTTAAGGATAATATTTGCCAGGATTTGGCAGAGCAGGCGACCCAGCTGGTATTCGGCGACGGCAATCTGGATGCTGACGTCGTTTTCATCGGTGAAGCACCAGGCAAAAACGAAGATATCCAGGGCAAGCCATTCGTCGGTGCCGCCGGCAAATTCCTGGACGAGATGCTCAGCATGATAAGCCTAAAGCGCCAGGACATTTACATCACCAATATCGTCAAATACCGGCCGCCAAACAACCGCGACCCGTTGCCAGAGGAGAAAGCCGCTTTTCTGCCGTATTTGCAAAAACAGCTAGAAGTAATCAAGCCAAAACTGATTGTCACCCTGGGCAGGCACAGCATGGATGTGCTTCTGCCTGGTGTGGCAACTTGTGCATCTTGTTTGGCTGGGGGTTCCCCAGAGCAGTGCAGCGGTCGAGTAAGTGATGAGTATCGCAAGGATGATGTAACCGAAGTTACTTCATCTGCGGAAAGGAATCACTTGCCGAGCG